>JBOFJV010000001.1:0-3320 GCA_051657005.1 Legionella sp.
AAAAATATGCCCAGGCTTATTGTCGCATTTCCAGTTATTTACAAACTATGCAAAATAAGGGAATAAATCCTTTGGTTGCTGTAGCTATGGCATTGAACAATAAACGTTAGAGTACAGTTTCTTTCACCCCTGTACGTCATGCAGTGGCGTATAGGGGTGAGTAGTTACAGAATGTGATATAATACGCATCTTTTATGCAATGGGCATTCCTAAACTCAAGGAGCTATAATCAATGGGCTACAAGTTTCATTTAAGTTTTGCACTCTTAATTAGTGCACCATCATTGGTATTTGCAGCAGACACACTCATTTTTGCTGTCGATATTATTCGCCATGGCGATAGAACACCCATTGTTGCTTTGCCCTCCTTAAATTACCAGTGGCAAGAAGGTCCGGGTCAGTTAACTGCCGACGGAATGCAACAAGAATATAAAATGGGCGCAGAATTTCGAAAAAAATATGTTGAGCAAACCCACTTGCTGCCCGAGCATTATGAATATGGAACGATGTATGTTCGTTCTACAGATTATGATCGTACGTTGATGAGTGCGCAATCCTTACTACTGGGTTTATACCCGCTAAAAACTGGTCCAAATACAGATACAGTATCTGCTTTGCCTGAAGGGTTTCAGCCTATCCCAATATTTAGTGCGCCTGCGCAACATGATGATATTATTGTGCAAGAAGTGAGTTCACAAGACTATTCGAATTTGATGGAGCAGTATGTTTATTCAACCCCTGAATGGCAGCAAAAAAATAATGAACTGAAAGATAAATACCCTCTTTGGAGTAAGTTGCTCGGTATTAAAATCGATAAGTTAGCTGATTTGCAAATGGCAGGAGATACCTTGTATATCCATAAACTGCACAATGCGCCGATGCCGGCTGGTTTAAGTGCTGAGGATGCACAAACAATCATTGATGCCAGTAGCTGGGCTTTTATGGCGCAAGAGAGACCACAACAGGTCGCTAATGCCTACAGTACTAAGTTAATGACGAATATTGCGAATTATCTGAATGAGGGAAGCTTGCAGAAATCCAAGCTTAAATACGTTTTATTGTCTGCTCATGATGTGACTATTGCGGGTGCCTTAAGCTTTTTGGGCGCACCATTAGATACACCACCACCGTACGCATCAAATCTCAACTTTTCACTCTATGAAAGTGGCCCTGGTTATTACACAGTCAAAGTTACTTATAATGGAAATCATGTCTCAATTCCTGCTTGTGGTGTCAATTGGTGTGAGTTACAGCAGTTTGTAAGCTTGATAAATAGCGCGAAGAGTAATTAATTATCTGATTATTGTAGCCCTGGTGCAGCATAGTGGAACCCGTGGTTGTCGATTAAGCTCAGAATCCAGTTCTACTACGCTGCACTCAGGCTACAATACTATGATGCTGGCAGATCCATCAAGTGTCGTTTTTTCAGATAATTATAAATACCTTTCTTTAATATGAGTAAAATAATACTCTGAATTTAACTCCTCTCCTGTTGCTTGGTGTAAGAGCTCTTGATACGACATGAGTCTTCCTTTTTGATGAATGTTTTCTCGGAGCCAAATGAGTAACGATTTAAAATTGCCTTCTTTGATTTGATTCTTAATATCAGGAATGGATTTTTTTACTGCTGCAAATAATTGCGCAGCAATGATGGCACCGAAAGTGTATGCGGGAAAATAACCAAAAATTCCTGAGGGCCAATGAACGTCTTGCATGACTCCATTTTTATCATCGTCTTTTGTAGATAAACCTAAATACTTTTGCATCAAGGAGTCCCACACCGAAGGCAGGTCATCAATAGTAATTTCTGAGGCGAATAATTGTTGCTCTATTTCATAACGTAGAATGACGTGCAGAGGGTAGGTCACTTCATCTGCATCAACCCGAATCAAACCCGGTTTTACCCTTGTGTAATGATAAAAAAGATTTTCTGCTGTAATGTTTTTTGCTTCCTTGAAATAGTTTTGTGCTATAGGCATCAAAAATTGCATGAACTCCAAACTGCGACAAATTTGCATTTCCATGAACAACGATTGGCTTTCATGCACTGACATTCCTAATGAGTGGCCAACCGGTTGGGCACTCCACTCTTTTAATAGTCCTTGCTCATATAAAGCGTGGCCAGTTTCATGATTAATTGCCATTAATGAGCTTAGAAACTCATGTTCGTTGTAACGTGTTGTAAGGCGCACATCGCTGGAAATACCACCACAGAAAGGGTGATGACTTACGTCTAAGCGACCGTGGTTAAAATCAAACCCTAAACTGGCCATAATGTCCATTCCCAGTTGCTTTTGTTGCTCAATAGAAAAATTCCCGGAAATGGGTTTAATTTCTCGAGCTTTTTGTTGTTCGATAATTGCAGGAATCAAAGTGGGTAGTTTTTGTTTTAACGCGTTAAAAATGGGCGTTATTGTCTTGCAGTCTAAATCAGGGGAGTATTTATCAATTAAAACATCCAAAGTCGATTTTCCGAATGTTTGTGATTTAATGTCCACAATTGTTTTTACTTTTTTAAATAATTTTTGCATATAGGGTTTAAATGCGATCCAATCATTTTTAGCGCGCAATACACGCCATGCTTGCGAGCAAATTAATGATTCATTCGTTAATTCTTCGACTAATTGGGCTGGAATGCACGTTGCTTGCTGGTATTTGTTTTCGATCCAATACAGATTTCTTTGCTGCCATAGTGATAAGTCGTCCAGCTCTTTGGCTTGTTGAATTAAATTGCCCACTTTTTTTTCAGTGAGCCATTCATGTTGTACAGCACTTAATGTCGCTAACGCTTCTGCGCGTGCTGGACCGCCACCAACTGGCATCATGGATGCTTCATCCCAAGAGACAATTGCGGTTATATTTTCAAAATCATAATATTTTTTAAAATGCTGTTCTAGTTGTTGGTATGCATTCATAAATCATTCTCCACTGGGTTTTCGCTTAAAACATACAACTAATTCCACCGCCGTAATAGGTATTAAAATTTCCAAGTTCACCGCTTAGGCGTTGTCCTACTTCCATATCCAACGCAATGTATTGGCTGATGAGAAAAATTACACCGGAATTTAAAATATAGCCAGGTCCTCGTTCGGGACCAGTACGTGTTTGTCCGTAGACCTCAGTATATAGTTGCAACCAATTTTTGACATACCAGCCCATTAATAAGTCGGGACTAAACGTATTATAATTTTAAGACAGGTAAACCACTAGTTTGACTAGTGAGACTCTCAAGGCTTAGCCTTCAGATTTAGTGACGATGATGTCAAAATACAGCTGTGGACTTGACGGTTTCACAGGAGAGTAATTATGACAACATCATCG
>JBOFJV010000002.1:0-8409 GCA_051657005.1 Legionella sp.
ATAGGGCCTCCCACGTTTACACTATCGCTTTCGTTGCACGCCATGCTCTCAGACTCCGGAGGCGGCGAATGATTCGAACCGATTTATTATCTCATTCACTGTTGCCTTCAGGTATCAAAAGACCCTGGGCCACCTCTCACACTAAACTTAACGGAGCTCAATCACTTCAACCTTGCGGCTTACGGCTTACAACTTCCTTTGCCTACGCTTAACCATACGCGTTACCACATACAGCCCAAGGCTAATAAGTACGAAATGCGCTCGGTCGCGCTTTCCCGGTAGCACTTTCAGCTACTAGCGGTCGTGCACTTGCGTGGCGCACTTCAATTTTTTTCTCAATATAGTTCGTTCACCCCTGTACGACACGCAGTGGCGTATAGGGGTGAGTAGTTACGTTACTGGTTAATGTTTACAAAAAACACACTACAACTGTAAATACTGATTTTGTCGAGGATACAAAAAAATTATTACACGCTTACGATAATCAACTCAGAAATCCTGAGGCAGCACCTGACGATTTTAATAATGTGGCTGAAAACTATAAAACCAAATACGAGCATTTTACCGTAGCCAGACAATTCAGAGCCGCGATTATCGAGTTTGTCGATTCATTATCAGCTGTATTTTCGTTTGCACCGTTGCCAGATAACTTTTTTGCTAAAACATGGGAAGATGCCGTAAACAAAATACTGGATGCCGATGAACGGGCAGCTAATGAATTGCTGCAGGCAAGCGCTGTGACTGCACGTCCAACAGAATAATGCCTGGTCTCGGCAAATGGTACCCCCTTAAGATAAATTGTAGCCTGGGCGCAGCGAAGCGAAGCCCTGGTTTATTGATTTGCCAAGAACCACGGGCTCATCTTCGCTGCGCCCAGGCTTGTATCTACAATATCGGGCCATTGTTCTCTTAAGTTAAATCGTCCTATCCTATGAGAAAAGGTCTATTGTATAAAGCCTTGAACTTCACGTATAATATGTAAAATTTTTATACAAATAAAGGGAATCAATGTTTGGCTTCAATGAAATTGTGGGAAAAGCATTCTTTAATGAGGCAAAGCAAGACGAGCTTTTTGTTACCAGTCGTTTTTTTACCATCCAGGGAGAAGGGCCTTATCGTGGCCATCCGGCTTATTTTATTCGCCTGGCGAAATGCAATTTAGCGTGTTATTTTTGCGATACCTATTTTGACTCTGGTGAATGGAGAAGTTTTACTTCATTACTGGAAGAGGCCGACAGCGTCATTGCTTCTTTTTTCAACAATCGCAAGCTCCACATACCTTTCTGGGCCCAAGGTTTTTCCAAAAAAATCGTGTTGGTGATCACCGGTGGAGAACCATCGTTGCAGCGCAATTTGTCCGCATTTTTGGAAGCAGCACAACCCTACTTCCAAACAGCCCAAATTGAATCCAATGGCACTTCGGTGTTGCCCAATATCCCTAAAAGTACTGCCCTGGTTGTTAGTCCTAAATGCCTTGAGAAAAATGGCAAAAGCATGCGCTACCTTGAACCGAATGCAAAAATGTTAGAGCGCGCTGATTTTTTGAAGTTTGTGATGTCAGCACCCGAAGACGATAAATACCTGGCTTATAGCGAAATCCCGCCCTGGGCACATGAATGGGCGAATCAAACCAAGAAACCGATTTTTATAAGTCCGATGAATATTTATCAAAAAGCACCGCAACGGGTTAAGGTAATCAGCGATGAAGGCCGCGATCTGACAATGGCGGAACGTTCTGAAATCAATGAGGTAGTCAGCTTTTGGGAACCAGAGCTTTTAGACATGAAAAAAAATCAACGCAATCATGAGTATGCCGCAGAATATTGCCTAAAATATGGATTTATTCTTAATCTGCAAATTCATCTGTTTGCGAGTTTGCCTTAAGCTTCCGTCACACAGCCCAATTTTAACAGACTATTGATCATCTTAGTATAATAAGAGCCTGCCATGCTGCTGTGTATCTGAATAAAAAACTCGGTACCGTAATTGTATACATCAAAAAAAACGCGCTTATTTCGCATACAAAGATGGGAGCTCGATTGAGTCCAATCGACGTAACGATTTGTGATTGAGTCATTGCCGTAAATCACTTTACTAATATTGTTTACATAGCCAAATAAGAGGTAATAAGGACCACGAAGAGGTGATATAAACTCATTCAATAGTGTATTGTGCTCCAATAAAATACGCGTAATCGCCCCATAACTCATGTGCTTAAAATAGACCTTCAAAAGTTCATGTATGTGCGCTGCGAACTGCTCTGGCTCAAGGTGTTTCATGTTTAAAAAGAGCGGAAGCCCTGTCGCAAGATTCGCAACCAACTCTTTGATCCCAGGAACAGGCAAGTTACGATTTGACAAACTCGTATGAATAATTAATCGCTTAACCCCTGATACTTCATAGATTAAATGGTAAAACATAAACGCTAAAACCACACTCGGCGGAAACTCATGAAGGTTTCTCTCTCGTGCATAGTGATTAAGATTTTCTTTGGTGATGACAAAACAATCACTATGCTGTTGCACCCTGCCAGAAAATACATGATCTACATGATTGAATTGAAACGGTTCAATAGGCTCAAATAAAGCCCTTAATTCATCCGTATTGGAAGGTTCATTGAGTGAAGAGGGATATATTTTATTTAAGGATGGAATGTCTTTAAGCGAACTCTCTTTCTTGTCTTCATAAAGTCCTGCATACCGACGAAAAATTTCTTCTTGAACCACGTTATATGCCCATCCATCCAATGCGACATGATGAAATGAGATGATTAAATAATACTGTTTCCTCTTTCTTTGCAGGTAGATATTAACTAACCTGTCGGAATGCACACTGATTGCCAACTTGGTCAGATCGTTTTTGGGAAAAAAGCGAGACCCTTTAAACGTAAAATCATCTTGTGGTGCACTGTTATGAAAAAAATAATCGTCAACTACTTTGATGAGTTTGCTATTGAGTAAAAAGTGATTGTTTAATGTATCCATAATGGCTATTTTTAATTGAGACAGGTCTACATCCTGTCTTAAACACAAATAATGAATCACATAAGTCACTTGGGTAAAGTGCAGGTTTGGATCTTTCAATTGCCTTGTGTAGACATATTTTTGAAAATTATCGAGTAACACCAATTCCTGTTGCTCAGAGGTATGTGGTTCACAATTTAATACATAGGAGGCAATATTAGAGATTTTAGTATTATTGGCTATTCTGGACACATCAAGCCATGCACCTGCAGTCTGAAAAAGATAGGCCCCTAACTCGATGTAATCAATGGATTCAAAACCTAAATCAGTCAACCGCGTCTCTGCATTCACCTCATTGTCTTTGAAAAAAGGCTGGAAATAACTCGTTATTATTTGCTTTAAATTATCTGCATTAAGTGCTTGCATACCCTAACCCCTGAGAATAGATACCGCTGTATTCTTTTCATTCTTATGTTTTTCAACTAATATCTATAATTAACTATAGATCAACTACTCATCTCTTTGTTTGCAGAGCATTGTGAACCATGAAAAAAACACCAACTACACCGATCATTCCTCATCATGTGAATGCACTGGTCGAAACCATTATCAAAGAAAATCCGTTCAATGCTCAAGAACTTACTAAAACTTTGGCAAGTCTACAAGCAGATGAACTGCAGTACCTTGAAGAGTATATTGTATTTTGTCTCAATCAAGGATTATCCATTGATTATCTGGCGCAATGTTATGGAACCATTACTGCCGATGTCATCAGAGAATCCATTTACTTTCAAGAACATAAAAAATACCGATACTCAAGTTTTGCTGAAGTAGCTAACAGTGTTTATTATAATAAAACTTATATGTCTTTATACATGCACGGTGTGTTGATCACCTTGTTCTTTTGGCCCAATCATTTAGCACTTTTTCGTTTTTTCCGTAAAACACTTCCTAAAAACACACCAGGCACTTATCTTGAAATTGGACCTGGCCATGGCTATTTTTTGATGACTGCGCTGGCACAAAGTGCATACACACATTTTGTTGCCATTGATCTGAGTGAGACGAGCATCAACCAAACTAAAGCCCTGGTCGACCAAAAAAACTTTGCAAAGAAGACCAAACTTTATTGTGCTGATTTTTTACAATTCCCTGAAGGCACATCAACCTATGATGCCATCGTTATGGGCGAAGTACTGGAGCATGTCGAAAATCCTCAAATGCTTTTGCGAAAAATTGCGGCTCTTGCGCACAGCACCACTTATATTTTTGTAACAACCTGTATTAATGCACCGATGATTGATCATATTTACCTATTTCGCGATCCAAAGGAGATTGAAACATTATTTTCTGATTGTGGTTTAGCCATTAAAGAACAGTGCATGATTCCTTATGTCGGAAAAACATTAGAAGAATGCACGAAACATTTTTTGGCCATTAACGTTGGGTACGTCCTTGAAAAAAAATGAACCTTTAACAAAGCTGAGCCAATTGCTGGATTACCCTATAAATCCCAGTTTGATTTTAAGGCAGAAACACGCGATAAAAAAAGAATTGCTCCTGAAAAAAGATCTGATTCCCAAAAAAATTGCCATTTTAGGAGGATCAACTACTGCTGAAGTTAAAGCGATTTGGGAGCTTTTTCTACTCGATATTGGTGTAAAACCTGAGTTTTATGAATCTGAATTTAATCGCTATTATGAAGAAGCGGTCTTTGAAAACAAAGCACTTACAACATTTAAACCAGATATCATTTACATCCATGTGACCAATAAAAACGGCATCGCTTATCCGAAAATGACGGACTCCATTGAAGAGGTCGAGACAAGATTACACCGGGAACAAGAGCGGTACAACAACATCTGGGCGTCTTTAACTCAATACCCTTGTCCGATTATTCAAAATAATTTTGAATTGCCACCCCATCGCATCCTGGGTAATTTAGATGCTTATGATTATCGAGGTGCTGTTCATTACATCAATCGATTAAATGCTTTTTTTGCGCAAGAAACACAGAGCAGAAGCAACATGTACTTAAATGACATTCATTATCTTGCCTCGACTTTAGGACTGGCACAGTGGTTTGATCCGCATTTGTGGTTTTCTGCACGCTATGCATTAAGTCTCGAAGCCATTCCTCACTTGGCAAAAAGCTTGGCGGCCATCATTGGCGCCGTGTTGGGTCTTTCTAAAAAAGGTTTGATTTTAGATTTAGATAATACTTGCTGGGGAGGCGAAATTGGTGAAAGTGGATTAGCAGGCATCCTCATTGGCAAAGAAACAACAGAAGCTGAGGTTTATACCGAATTTCAGCGCTACGTCAAAACACTTAAAGAACGCGGAATTATTTTAGCAGTCTGCTCTAAAAATGAATTAGAAAATGCTCAAGAAGGTTTTAAGCATGTGGATACAGTCTTAGTCCACGATGATTTTGCCGCATTTGAAGCCAATTGGGACCACAAATACAGGAATATTTTAAAAATAAGTGCCACCCTTGGCTTAGGCTTAGACAACCTTCTGTTTATCGATGACGATCCTGCAGAGCGGCAAAGTGTTGGAGAAAAGCTCCCTTCTCTTCGTGTCCCTGATGTAGGACATGAAGTACTGTATTTTATCGACCATATTGATAAAAACTATTATTTTGAAACTGTATCGCTTTCAAAAGATGACATACAGCGAAGTACTTACTACAAGCGAAAAGCAGACAGTGTTGCTACCATTGAGCATTTTGTACGCTACGAAGACTACCTTGACTCCCTATCAATGCGATCTGAAATTCAGCCTTTTTCACCAATTTATCTGGAACGGATTACCCAGTTAATTAATAAAACCAATCAATTTAACCTCACTACAAAACGTTATACCTTGGAAGAAATTGAATTAATTGCATCGCGTTCCGACTACATCAGTTTGTATGGACGTCTCGAAGACCATTATGGTGATAACGGATTGGTTTCAGTACTGCTTGGGCATGTCCAAGGACACGAATGCCATGTGGAATTATGGTTGATGAGTTGTAGGGTCTTACAAAGAACAATGGAATATGCACTGTTTGATGACTTTATCGCTCGCTGCAAAGCATTAGGGGTTAAAACCATTATCGGTTACTATTATAAAACTGCTAAAAATAAACTTGTCGCTCATCTCTATGAGGACCTTGGATTTGTCGCCCGTTCAATTAACGATACGAGCTCTATATGGTGCTTGCACGTAAAAGATTATACCCCAAGAAACAAACACATAAAGGTCAACGAATGAAACGAGAACGTGTTGTTGAGAAAACACAAGAGATTTTTAGAGACATTTTTAATGATCATGAGTTAGTCATTCACGACGGCTTCAGCGCCCATGATCGGGGTGACTGGGATTCTTTAAATCACATTAATTTAATCGGGACAATCCAGCGCGAATTTAATATAAAATTTGAGTTAAGCGAGTTACAACAATTAAAAAATGTGGGTGCCATGATTGACTTGATATTAAAGAAAATAAACCCTTGAAAAAATAATGCATATCGTAACCTGGGTACAGCGTAACCCGAGGTTCTGAGTTAAATCATTAACCCTGGTTCAGCTTTGCTGCACGCAGGCTACGAGACTGTACCCTTTTCGCTTTTTGGATAGCCCATTGGTTAGCAACGTACTATCTGGAGTGCCTATACAGAACAGATCATGTCCTGGCCACAGCATGTTGGCGATTTAATTTTTCCGCACCCATTGGGACATTTAGACACTTGAACTTGGCCATTATCTGTTTTTACAGTATCACTGACTAATGATGCATTGCATTTACTGCAAGTTAAATTTTTAACACCCATGCCACATTTAGCGCATTTACATTCCATTGTAATTCTCATTTTAGTAGTAATACCTTGTTCAATATAGGCAGAGAAAACAAACTTGTAAAATTAGGGTAACCCTCAGGTATGCAATCAAGATACACTCTACTACTCATTTCGCTAGATATTGAGCGTATCTTGCGAATTAAGTTGGCTAACCGTAATTTTTTCCTGAGATTTGCTTCTCGATGCCGTGCTGCCCAATAGAGTATGGATCGCTCCATAAGCATAAGTACCTTGGGATGATAAAGCGTCTTCCGGTCTCCTATTCTCATCTTTAAGCGCTGCAATTTCCTTTTGAAGCGCATCATTTTCAGCCTTGAGGCTGTCATTTTCTTTCCTAAGGTCACTGTTTTGTTCTTCAAGGAACATCAGATCAGACACAGTCATCTGCTCCATTGTTGCTTTTTTTGCTCGAGATAAACTACTCGCATGGCTATTTCGTGCTCGCCTGATGGTTGTACTCATTATGTCATTATACATCTGACGATAATGCTGCGGCACCGATTTAAAACGATTACCTTCGGTAGTAGTTTTCAGTAGCTCTCTAAGTTTACGTTTGACCTCTTCAATTTCTTCGTCAGAAGCACCAAGGATAGACTGATTGATTAAGCTTGCATGGATCTCTTCCATTGTGGTAGCTTTTCTGACGTTTTCCATTATCGTTACAACGTGTTCTAGTTTTTCATTGAGTATTTTTTTGATATAAACCCTTTTTTATATGTCTTTTTTAGACTCCATATCACTTTCCTCATCATCTTGAAAGACGCTGTAGTCAATCCTATCCCTTTTTCTTGTACTCCTTTTATGAGTAGGCTCACCATCTTTCACCATGCTAACCTCCGATGTTACAATATATCGCTTATCAGATTGACTCTCATCATCAGTAAATTCAGAGGCATTGAGGTAACCATCAACCCCACAAGACATCTCCTCCAAAAAAGAGGGGTCAACTCCTAACCCCAATTCAGCAGATGATATCACTGTTTTAATATCATCCCTTGCTCTTCGATCGTCTCCTGAATCAGTTAAATTTAAGTTTATTTCTTTCATTATTACCTCATAACTACAAATATGATCAATAATTCATCAAAAATTTTATGGCGGATTACAACTCAATGTGAGTAAAAATAAAATAAATTGTTTTTTAATACCACAAAACCATTGCGGTCACAATCGAGGATTTTGTCTCATTAAAAGTAGGTTGGGTCCTGAGGTATCGACACTTATATTTAGTAGTATTTTATAGGTGCTTTATGCCGTCGTTGCGAGCTGTAGGCGAAGCAATTGTAAGTTAAAGAAGTGATAATCTGGCTCTTTCCCATTTAAGGTGGAAGCTCTAATCACCCACAGAGCACCTTAACACGCACTCTGTAATTTTCAAATTTTCTAAAACCATAAGCTCTTCGCTGAATTAGTTTCATTTTACGATTAAACACTTCTGTGATTCCATTTGATTTACTAAACCACCACATTCTGGCGACTTCATCTTTCCAAGCTCACAGGGTCTTACCCAATGAAGCTAAAGCCTTAAAAGCACTTTGCTTTAATTCAGTCAGCATGCCTAAGAAGGTAGGTATTACTTTACGACATGCCTTTTGTGTTAAT
>JBOFJV010000003.1:0-10554 GCA_051657005.1 Legionella sp.
CCAGTGCCCTTGAAAAAAAGCGAATCAGTGCATCTGAAGCCCAAAAGGACGCTAGATTGCTTCGCCGATGGCTCGCAACGACGGCATAATGCACCTATAATATACTACTAAAAATAAGTGTCGATACATCAAGACCCAACCTAATTTTGATTGCATTTGGTTCTTAGCCTGACGGATATGCGCTACACCCAGGCTACGATTCAGTGCCATTTTCGCTTAAGTTCCGCTATTACGTGAGCGTTTCATGAGAAATATAAATCGCCATGAACTGATTCACCAATCAAATTTTGAGCTAAAAAAAGCCACTTTTACATGTCTTTTTAGTCACTTTAAATGACAAACTCTATTTTGTTGGTGCTTCAGGAATCTTATCAATAACCCATGTTAATTGAGCACCCACTAAATCAGCCGCAAAACGACCACTTTGAGCATCAACACTATATGAAGACGTTTCATTAAGTTGTTGGAATGAATCAACCGATGGTCTACTGCCAGCAAATAAATGAGTATATCCTATATCGACACCAATAGTAGGTCGCCATTGGTAATGAGCGCCCACAGCAATTGCCCAGCGATCCACATCCGGTAAGCGTATATTCCTATCGGTATTATTTGTCGGAGTCTGATCATACCCGCCACCAACACGGAGCATTAATTGGGATGTAAGTCTGTAGTTCGCACCAAGAGCAACACGCCATGCATCATGGAAGTTTTGTGGCACAGCACTATTAATATTGGCTGGAGTTACTTCAGGGAGATTTCCGATAGGCGTTGCTACTTCAACAATATTAGGAACAACTACATTATTTAATTGGATTGTTTTAAACACATGCCATCCGGTATAAACAACTGAACCTAATAAAGCTAATCGATCATTAACATCTTGATACCCACTGAGGGTCAGCACATCTGGAAACTCTTGAGGATTACTGAACAAATCATTATTTTGCCAAACACCAGCAGGCGGAAGCTGGGGATTAAGTAAGATAAATCCATCATTAGCAAGTATTCCATTCAATTTGCTGTGACCATAGAACACATGTCTTTTTCGGGATTGATAATTGATCCCGATACGAGTGTGATTATTATTGAACATACCCATCACACCGACATGAAATCCAACAGCCCAAGAGGAGCCTTTATTGTAACTTAAAGAATCAAATGCATCTGGATTTAAATCTAAAACGCCTGCTGCATCAAAAACCTGTATTAGAGTAGGTACACCAATCATCTGATTAAACTTCACTCGAGACCACTCGACATCAAGTCCAGCTCCAAAAGCAAAATTTTCAGTCACCCGCACACCTAACTCAGGTGAAAAATCAGTGGTCAAAACTTCTGTATAAGTAGCAGAATAACGTACAGCAGAATCAGGTGACCAATCGGTAGATAAACCAAATGGAGCAGTCACTGTAAAACCAAAAGTGGTTCGATCGCCTAAAGGTAATGCGTAAGCAAAAGATGGAACAAAACCATTATAACTTCCATCAACCCCTTCAAAAGACTCTACATAATTCACTGTAGGAGGTAAAGGTGCAGGAAAATCTGTAGTAGTAAAAGTACTCGTTCCATTAAGCTTAAGTGTAGGAAAAATACCTACCCCGCCAAAAACAACTTGTTGCTCACGAAGCAATGCCAAACCAGCAGGGTTATACCAACCTGTTGTTGCATCAGCTGCTTCCGCTGCTGCACCAGCCGCATAGTTACCTGTTGTATACCCAGCACTTTCTCCATATAAAGAAAATCCTGCAGCATGAACTGCACCAGTAGCCAGAATGCTAATCACAGCAGATCTCACTAGGGTCCTTAAAGGTTTGTGCATCTTTTCCACTCCTTACTCCTTAAATATCATGCTTCAAAAAGTTGCATAAAATACGTCCGCTAAAAAGCGAGTGTACCTTGTTTTCAAATCATTAAAAACAGTTTTTTCTTATAATATTCAATGGGTAAAAAATATTAACCCACAATGATTTAATTAAAAGCATCGTGGGTAATTAATAAATTAAATCATGAATTAAAATTCTTAATACTTGTATACCTACTCTTGTCCATGTTAATGTGTATTAATTTTGTGCGGAAACAGATCATGCAGCAAATAGTAACCAAATTTGGTGGAACCAGCGTTTCAACTCGTAACACATGGAATAACATTGCATCAATCACGAAGAAACACCTCAGTACAGGAATACAACCGGTTATCGTTTGTTCCGCACTAACACAAATTTCAAATAAACTTGAAAAAGCTATAGAAGCTGCATTACTCAATGAGCACCAAAGCATTTTTACCGAAATTTGCAATGGACATCTAAACCTTGCAGAACAATTAGAAATTAATCCTGAATTAATCGCTGCAGACTTGCATCAGTTAGAGCAATGGCTGACGGGTATTGCTTTATTGAAACAAGCTACGGCAAAAACACACGCCCAAATTCTTAGCATGGGTGAACTGATGATGACTCGTCTTGGTCATGCATTCCTGGAAAAGCAAGGAATTCGTTGCAAATGGTATGATGCGCGAGAGCTTTTAACCAGTACCACATTTCCTGATAGTGAAACTGCAAACTACCTCTCAGCACGTTGTGAGAGTGATTATGAGCCTGCACTTGTGGAAAAATTTGTTTCCAGTGGCGCAGAAGCAATTATTACTCAAGGATTTTTTGCAGCAAACCATCACGGTGAAACGGTATTATTAGGCAGAGGGGGAGCAGATACTTCTGCCGCGTTAATCGCAGCAAAATTACAAGCAGCTTCCTGCGAAATTTGGACGGATGTTCCCGGAATTTACACGGCGAATCCACATCAATTACCTCAAGCACGTTTATTAAAAAAATTAAATTACGATGAAGCACAGGAAATCGCGTCGATGGGGGCGAAAGTACTTCATCCCAACTGCATCCCACCAGTTCGCCGCGCCAACATTCCCATGTCGGTCAAATTTACCCAAATGCCTGAACACTCAGGAACACTTATTACTAAAGATATTGACGAAACTGCACCATTGATTAAATCCATTCAAATTAAAAACAGTATCTTATTGATCTCAATTGATACACTGCACATGTGGCAACAAGTCGGATTTTTATCGGATGTATTTACCGCATTTAAATATCATGGTTTTTCAGTAGACCTACTCTCCTCTTCCGAGTTTAACGTCACTTTATCGTTGGATATCAATAGCAAAATACATGATCGACCAGCAATTAATGCATTATTAGCGGAATTAAATCAATTCGGTCGTGCGAAACTCATTGAACCGTGTAGTGCAGTAAGTCTTGTAGGTCACCATATTAGAACAGTATTACCCCAACTTGGCCCAGCTTTAGAGGTTTTTGAAGCAAAACAAGTTTATCTCATGTCTTTAGCATCGAATGACTTGAACTTAACCTTTGTAGTCGATGAGTCGCAGGCAAACCAATTATGTCAAAAACTGCATCATTTACTTATCGAAAATAATCCGCAAATTTTCTATTATTCAAAAAGCTGGCATGAGGAATTTGGTAATCCAACTGTTCGCAATACCCCTTGGTGGGAAAAAGAGCGCGATCAGTTACTCACAATCGCTTCACAAAACTCACCGTGCTATGTTTATCATAGCCATACTCAAGCATCCAGAGCCAAACAATTACAGGCTTTAAAATCGGTTGATACATTATTTTATGCAATTAAAGCGAATCCCTATCCATCGATTTTACGCACCTTGGAAAAAGAAGGTTTAGGCTTTGAATGCGTTTCAATTCAAGAGCTCGATCGTGTTTTGGAGCTGTTTCCCAATATCGACAGAAAACGAATTTTATTTACACCCAACTTCGCGCCAAGAACAGAATATGAATATGCATTAACTATTGGATGTTATGTCACTATAGACAGCTTATATCAGCTACAGCATTGGCCTGATTTGTTTAAAAATCGCGACATTATTGTGCGTATTGATCCAGGAACTGGAGCGGGTCATCACAAGCATGTTTCAACAGGTGGCAATGAATCAAAATTTGGTATTACTCAAAATGATATCGAACAGGTTGTAGCACTTACTCACAAACATTCGATTCAAGTGATTGGACTCCATGCCCATTCTGGCAGTGGAATTCTCACGCCAGAACTCTGGCAACAAACTGCATTAATGCTTGCTTCATTAACGGAGCAATTCCCTAAAGTCAAATCAATCAATTTAGGTGGTGGCTTAGGTGTTGTTGAAAAACCAGGACAGCAACCGTTGGATTTTGCCAATTTAGATGCCTTATTAATGGCAGTAAAATCACGTTACCCACAACTCGAAATCTGGCTTGAGCCAGGTCGCTTTTTTGTTGCGGAAAGTGGTGTGATTCTCGCAAAAGTCACCCAATGCAAAGAAAAAGGAAAAGTTCGATTTGTGGGAATTGAAACCGGCATGAACTCATTAATTCGACCTTCTTTATACGGCGCTTATCACGAAATAGTGAACTTAAGCCGGCTGCATGAAGAAAAAGCAGGATTTTCGCATATAGTAGGTCCTATTTGTGAATCAGGTGATACTCTGGGTTATGATCGTTTACTGCCTGTAACCGAAGAAGGAGATGTTTTGTTAATTGCCAATACCGGTGCTTATGGACGTTGTATGAGCTCCCACTATAATTTGCGCCCTCCCGCTCAAGAAATTGTTGTAGACTAAACAATGCGAAGTAGCCTGGGTGCAGCGAAGCTAAACCCGTGGTTACGAATCAAGTCAATAAAGTAAACCCGGGTTCGGCTTCGCTGCACCCAGGCTCCAATTCTTCATAAGTGGGGTCATTGATGATCAGTTACATAGGAACAAACCATGCTAGTCGACAGTGAACAAAGAAGCCAGGCGACCGACCCTTCCACATCTTTTATCGTACAAGCACCAGCAGGATCAGGCAAAACAGAAATTCTCACACAGCGCTATCTGCGCTTATTGAGTACCGTAAGTGCTCCTGAACAAATTGTCGCATTGACATTTACTCGTAAAGCAGCAAGTGAAATGCGTGAACGCATCCTCCACGCACTGCAACAAGCACTAGAAAATGTAACACCAAATAGCCAGCATCAACAAAAGACGCTCCATTTTGCTCATGAAGCACTTCATCGTGACGCACACTACCAATGGAATTTATTACAACAACCCAATCGGTTAAAAATCATCACAATCGATTCTCTCTGCCAGAGCATTAACCAGGCAATCCCTTTATTGGAAAAACAAATTTCATATTCACAAATTACAGATAAGCCTGAAAGTCATTATTTAAACGCAGGCCGACGCTGCATTCAATTTGCGTTAGAAAATCCTGAATATCAGAAGGCAATCAAAACGCTATTGTTGCATGTCGATAATCGCCAGGATCGTTTACTTGAATTATTTACCGCCTTGTTAGCCCAAAGGGAGCACTGGTTAACTCCTCTTTTTCAAGCACGTGCTCAAGAAAAATCACTCTTTGAACACGCGTTACGATTTATTGAGCAACATGAATTAAATCGTTTTAAACAAAGTATTCCAATGCATCTTGCAGATGAATTAGTGCTACGTGCACGTGAATTAGCAATCATAGAAAACAATCCTGACTCACCTCGTTATTTACTGCAAAATTGGCATGATTTTCAGCAAATAAATCAAGAAATTGCAGCAGCTGTAAGTAAATTATTACTGACAGGGGATGCGAATTTTCGTAAAAGCTTTGATCATCATGTGGGCCTGCTCAGCACTTCATGTGCTCCAGATGAATACAAAAAAATCAAAAATGCCAGCAAAGAACTGCTTGCACAACTCAACGAATGTCCTGACTTTCTTGATTCCTTAATCCAGGTAAGCAATTTACCTGCCCCAGAATATGATTTGGAACAATGGGAAGTACTGCAATCACTGTTTTTATTACTGCCACTACTCGTCAGTCATCTCCACGTTCTCTTTAGTGAAAAAAATGAAGTTGATTTTACAGCGATTTCCCAGCAAGCATTAGCTGCATTAGGGGATGCCGAAAACCCTACGGATTTAGCCTTGTATTTGGATAACACCATGCATCATATTCTCGTCGATGAGTTTCAAGATACCTCCATTACCCAATTTGAATTATTAACAAAATTAGTGCATGGCTGGCAGGAAGGAGATGGTAAAACATTGTTCCTCGTGGGCGATCCCATGCAATCCATTTACCGCTTCAGACAAGCTGAAGTTGGGTTATTTTTTCGCGCTAAAAAACTAGGGATAGGATCGGTTACGCTTCGGCCACTTGAGTTAAGCTGTAATTTTCGCTCGTCACAAACCATTATTGGCTGGGTCAATCAGCACTTTGCACACATCTTTCCGAAACAGGTTGATATTGAATCTGGAGCAGTTTCATTTCATCCCAGTGCTCATGTCATTCAAAATGAGGAATACAGCGCCATTCAGGCATTGCAATTCAAAAATCGCGAGCAAGAAGCACACACATTAATCCATCTCATCCAACACGAACTGCACACCAGACCCAATCAAAGCATGGCTATTTTAGTGCGTTCCAGACCGCAATTAAGTGAAATAATTCGACTTTTGCGTCATCATCAAATTCCTTATCAAGGTACTGACATTACCTTATTAACCCATCTCAGTCATTTACGCGACGTTTGGTCTTTGACTCAAGCGTTATTATCACCAGCAAATCGTCTGTCTTGGTTGGCTGTACTTCGTAGCCCTTATTGTGGTTTGTCTTTAAATGATACGCTCGCCATAGCACATTTTAACAAGAGGAAGTCAATCTATTTTGCTTTAATGCATCTGTCTCAAATTCAACACTTAAGCGAAGAAGGAACAATTCGAGCTGGTTTTTTCATTCATATCATGCATCAAGCATTAATGAAAAGATACGAAAGTCGACTCTCGACCTGGATCATTCATACCTTAAAAGAACTGCACATCGATACAATTTTAAATCCAAATCAAATCGAAGATCTCGAACAGTTTTGGAGTCTACTGGATCGATACGAACAAGACGGTTGTATTCCGGACAAGAACGAATTAGTCACTGCACTGAATAAGCTGTATTCACAACAAGCAAATTCCTCGTGTTTACAAGTGATGACCATACATAAGTCTAAGGGTTTAGAATTTGATACCGTTTTTTTGCCCAGTCTCGGGTCGCAAGCAAATCGTAGCGAAAATCCCATGTTACGTTGGCTTAACTTACCCACGCAAAAACACGGTAACTTATTACTGATGTCCCCTGTTCGAGCCGCGCATCAAGAATCGTGTGCTTTATATGATTATTTAAGCAAGTTAGATGAAGTAAAAAGTAATTATGAGGCCCAGCGATTATTGTACGTCGCAGTGACACGAACAAAATCACGTTTGTATTTAATGGATCAATCAGAGAAACTATCGAAAAACTCATTTCGCAATTTCCTTAAACATCAGGAATTTACCGAAGATCAATCAGGAAATCTCTCTGCAGAATCAACTTTTCCCTTACCCAAACGCAACTGCTTGCCAGTTCATTATTATCTGAGAACACCAACTCCTGAGCTGACATTCAACAACAAAACGTCAACAGCTCTTTTATCATCAAATATACCTCGATTAACAGGCATTGTAGCGCATCAGTTATTACAATGGATTTGCACGCATCATCCACTCACAGCAGACATTCCCTGGAATCTCGCAAGCAATGAATTTAGAAAGCTTGGTTTTGATGAGCCAATGCAACATCAAGCATTATTGACCCTAAAAGAACACTTCACGCGCTTGTTTGATGATTCTATAGGCTCATGGATTATTAGCAGACATGATCACGAAAAAAATGAATACGAATTGTTAGTAGAACACCAAAATATACCCATTACTCGTATCATTGACCGAACTTTTGAAGATCAAGGAAAACGCTGGATTATCGATTTTAAAACAGGGAAAGAAGATGAGATGGCTTTGTTAAAACACCAACAGCAATTAAACGAATACGGTTCCTATTTATCTACTGGAACCCCCCTTCCGATTTATTGTGGTATCTATTACCTTCCCAGTAATCGTTGGGTGAGCTGGGAATATAAGCATTCACAGCAAACAGCGCATCAGCTTGTATAAACCATATGCGAATCTACTATGAAATAGGATAGCCCTACGCTATCATTCCTCTTTTGCATCAAAGGCTAATCCATGACCGTTGAAAACACTGTAATCCACTTAATGAATACGCTAAAAGATCCATTTCTTGATCTGACGGGTAAAGAAATGAATTTACAGTGTGCTCTAGAACATGACAACGACCTGCTGACTCTCAATCTTACAGCAGGCTTTCCTTGCAGTATTCTTAATGAACATTATAAGCCATTACTTCACAAAGACCTGCAAACAGCTTTTCCCGATCTGCGCCCAGTAATTCACATCAATCAATTGATTAAACCCCACCGAACCCAACTCGTAGGAAAAGGTTTGCTAGGTGTTAAAAACACCATTGCGGTTGCATCAGGAAAAGGTGGTGTTGGAAAATCGACAGTAACCGTCAACCTCGCAGCTGCATTAGCACGTTTGGGTGCGCGAGTAGGCATTCTTGATGCAGATATTTATGGCCCGAGCATGCCCTTAATGCTGGGTAAAACAGAGCCAGTGCAAATAAGTGGAGATCACTATCTCCCTGTAAAAGCGTACGGAATACAGACCATGTCCATTGGTTATTTCACTCAAGGGGAACAAGCATTAATTTGGCGCGGCCCAATGCTTGCCAAATCACTCATCCAAATGCTGGATATTACACTTTGGGATGAACTGGATTATTTATTCATTGACTTGCCACCCGGCACAGGGGACATTCAATTGACTTTAGTACAAAAGATTCCCCTAACCACCGCGATCGTAGTGACAACACCGCAAAAAGTAGCCACACTTGATGCGCAAAAAGCAATCAGTATGTTTTCTAAAACCGGAATTGATGTGCTTGGAATTGTAGAAAATATGTCAACGCATATTTGCAGCCAATGCGGACATCAAGAAACCATATTTGGCACAGGCGGAGCAGAAAATCTTTGTACCTCATCGCAGAGTCAATTACTCGGCCAACTGCCTTTAGATGCACGGATTAGAGAACATTGTGATGACGGCTCACCTACAGCCACTCATGCACGCGATGAGTTAACAGATACCTTAATCAAAACAGCAATGAAAAGCGTGATCGAGCTTGCTAAAAAGCCCATTAATTATGCCGATCAGTTTCCAAAAATTGTTGTTGAGTGAACGGCTTTCGCAAAGGTATAATGTTGGAAAATAGAGGTATATAGAAGTCAACTTAAGAGAAACCGCCACCTCTTGTAGCCTGGGTGCAACGTAGCGAAACCAGGGTTTATTGATGTGACTCAGAACCCCGGGTTCCGCTATGCTGCACCCAGGCTACAATGATCGATTAAATTGACACCATTAAAGTCAACAGTTACCCAAACTAAGATTGATTATGGAACGATTAATAATAACACTAAGCATCCTGTATTCCTGTTTGGCATTAGCCAAATCTTCTTATCAAATTGATTTAATTGTTTTCGCGCATCCAAATCAAAATCGAAGCGTTGTAGACGCTCCTCTTATTCCAATAAATACGAATGCTCTATCCTTAACTACAGATGCAGAAAAATCAGGAAAACCGTATCGTTTATTATCACCCTCATTTTCCAGCTTACGCGATGAATATTATTTATTGACACGTAAATCGCATTACCAGGTCTTAGGCCATTATTCATGGAGACAACCAGCAAACAATCAAAGCAGTGTTGCTTTACCCGTAGTGGATCATAACGGTTGGCAAATGCATGGTACATTCAATGTTAAACAAAGCAATTATTATACGTTTGATGCAGATCTTCAGGTATCGCCACCTAACGCCCCTCAATCCTCCTTTACTGTGTCACAAAAACAGCGTCTAAAAGGAAATGTCGTTTATTATCTTGATAACGCACAAATTGGCATGTTGGTAAAGATCCACCAGTTAACGTGAGCGGCAAACGTTCGCGTAATAGTGACAACGTAAGGAAAATATCTGAATCTAAAATGTAGGCTAGGCTTTGCAGCCCATAGCCGTCAGGCTAAGAACCAAATGCAATCAAAAGTAGGTTGGGTCATGAGGTATCGGCACTTATTTTTAGTAGTATATTATAGGTGCATTATGCCGTCGTTGCGAGCCATAGGCGAAGCAATCCAGTGACCTTAAAAAAGCGAATCAGTGCATCTGAAGCCACAAAGGACACTGGATCGACTATGTATCAACCAAGATATTAGATTGTTCTGGTTGAGCATTTTTTAGCCTTTCATTAGCAATAACGTAACTACTCACCCCTATACGCCACTGCGTGTCGTACAGGGGTGAACGAACTATATTTAGAAAAAAATTGAAGTGAGCCACGAAAGTGCACGACCGCTAGTATCTGAAAGTGCTACCGGGAAAGCGCGACCGAGCGCATTTCGTACTTAGCCTTGGGCTGTATGTGGTAACGCGTATGGTTAAGCGTAGGCAAATGAAGTTGTAAGCCGTAAGCCGCGAGGTTGAAGTGATTGAGCTCCGTTAAGTTTAGTATGAGAGGTGGCCCAGTGTCTTTTGATACCTGAAGGCA
>JBOFJV010000004.1:0-4715 GCA_051657005.1 Legionella sp.
AAATATGCCCAGGCTTATTGTCGCATTTCCAGTTATTTACAAACTATGCAAAATAAGGGAATAAATCCTTTGGTTGCTGTAGCTATGGCATTGAACAATCAACGTTAGAGTACAGTTTCTTTCACCCCTGTACGTCACGAAGTGGCGTATAGGGGTGAGTAGTTACCAAAACCATTGGTAATAATACCTAAAATATGTCCTTTTTGATGCAGAAACTCAATTACAGGTTGGACATCAGGGAGCCAGTGGGCATATTGATAAAGGCAGCGATCGTATTCCTCTGCCACCTCGTCTGCGGAAGTAGTGAATGGCAATTGTTCATTGAGTTGCAAAAAACGTAAGGTTCTGATTTCGCGTGACTTGGGAGCATTCTCTTTTGAAGCGGTTTGATTCCATAAGTAGGTATTAATTTCTTTATAACGTTGCGTAAAGTGTTGGTAATCAACAGCTGGATAAAACTTTTCGTGAATACTTTTTAAACCCATCCGCTCTGAATAAGCAAAATCAATTAAAGTATCATCTAAATCAAACAAAATAACGCTATAAGTCATTAATGAATCCTATGATTAATACGGTCAAATAACACTTAGATCCAGAGGCGTAAATACCAAGTGACAATGTCATGCCCCCAAAACAAAGCGACAAATCCACTGACACATAAAAATGGCCCAAAAGGAATGGTTGTATCTTTGGACTTACCCTGTATGTGCAAATACAGCAGCCCAATAATTGTACCACCAATTGAGGAAAGAAGAAGAATTAATGGCAAAAATACCCAACCAAACCACGCGCCAAACGCAGCAAATAATTTGAAATCACCATGTCCCATACCTATTTTACCAGTGAATAAATAAAATATTTTTATAAACAACCATAATCCAATGTAAGCCCCTGCAGCGCTCAGTACGGCTTGGGAAATGGGGGCAAATAAATGTTCCGTATTGGCGATTAATCCCAGCCATAATAGGCTTAATGTTAAGCTATCTGGTAGGATTTTGTGATCGAGATCAATAAAAACCAGGCTTATTAAAATCCAAATAGCAATTAATACAAAGGGGAGTTGTACTGTAAAGCCATAATGCCAACACGCATAAAGTGACAAAAGCATCGTGATGAGCTCAATGCCAGGATAACGTAGGGGAATGCGACTTTTACATGCTGAGCAACGCCAGTGTAAAAATAAATAACTTAAAATAGGAATATTTTGCCATGCTTTTATTGTTGTCTTGCAAGATGGACAAAACGATCGGGGTAGAAATAAATTGATGTCAGGTTCTTCTTCTTCGCCAATGCCTTTTAATTCATCATCCTGTTGTTTACATTCTCGTTCTAGCATGATGGGCAGACGGTAAATAATTACATTGAGTAAACTTCCTATAGCCAGAGAGAATAGGGCAACTGCAAGGTACATAAACCCAATATGATAAGTAATTAAATCGTTAAACATGAGTAAATCCTAAATTATGCAGCTCACATCCATTCGTTTAAATTGCAGAGCCAAGTTTGAAAATGGGTAAATACATCGCAACGACCAGGCCTCCCACTAAAACACCTAAAACAGTCATGATTACCGGTTCCAGTAAACTACTGAGAGAGTCTACTGCATTATCAACATCTTCTTCATAAAAATCAGCCACTTTACTCAGCATGCGCTCTAAAGCACCTGATTCTTCGCCAATGGCTACCATTTGGATTACCATATTAGGAAATAATTGAGTGTTTTCCATGGCCTTATTCATTTGTTGCCTGGTTGAAACCTCTTCTCTAATTTTATTGGTTGCATTGGCAAAAATAATATTTCCTGTTGCTCCTGCTACTGATTTGAGCGCCTCGACCAAAGGTAATCCAGCAGCAAACGTAATCGATAGTGTTCTAGAAAATCGCGCAATTGCTTCTTTTTCCATGATGGGACCAATCACAGGTATTTTTAATAAAGCTCTATCAATATTTTGAGCAAATTGTGGGGAATGCTTTGCTGCATAAATGAATGCATATACCGCGCCACCTAAAGTCCAGAAAATGAGATACCAATACGATTGAAAACACTTTGACATACTGACCACTGCTTGAGTCATCGCAGGGAGATCTGCGCCCAAACCTTTAAATAATGATTCAAACTGCGGAACCACAAAAATAAGTAAGCCGGAAGTAACAATCAACGCAACAACTAATACAGCGATAGGATAAGTTAATGCCTTTTTTATCTTCTTTTTAATGGTTTCTATCTTTTCTTTATAAGTTGCCACTTTATCAAGCATGATATCAAGAGAACCTGATTTCTCTCCTGCATCAACCAAATTACAAAACAGTTCATTAAAATTAGCAGGGTGTTTTTTTAAAGCTTCTGAAAGAGTTAATCCTGTTTCAACGTCACTTTTAATCGTGTCGATTAGCTCTTTAATGCGTTTATTGGTTTGTCCTTTAGAGACAATATCAAATGCTTGAACTAAAGGGATGCCTGATTCAATCATGGTGGCCAACTGACGACTAAATACAGTGATATCGGAAGATTTTATTTTTTTACTTTTTCGGCCAAAGAGGGGATTACGCTTTTTGGCAATTTTATTAACAATAACTCCTTGCCTGCGCAACTCTACTTTTGCTAATGCGATGCTTCTCGCCTCAATATCTCCATTGACCTTTTGGCTGGCTCTATTAATACCCGTATAATGAAAAGTTAAGGTGGTATTTGCATTTTTTTTCATGTACTTGTGTCATTAGTCAACGGTTACCCGATTAACTTCCTCTATGGTTGTTATCCATTGTCTTACTTTCTCAAGCCCTGATTGAAATATGGTGACAATTCCTTCTGCCTGAGCAATTCTTAAAATATCAAGGGAGGTTCCACCTGACATGATTGACTCACCTAAGGTTTTTGACATGGTCAATACTTCAAATAATCAGATTCTTCCGCGATAACCATTGGTGAATTTATTGCATCCATCGGCTCTATAGAGTTTAATTTCGTCCAAATCAGGTTCAGTAAATCATAATTCAATCAAGCTCTGTTTATTGAAATCATCTCTTAAGACCTTACAATGGTCACATAATTTTCGAGCCAAGCGTTGAGCAATAATAAGCGTCACTGAACTGGCAATGTTAAAAGTTGGGATACCCATATTCACTAAGCGATTTAAAGTTTCCGCAGCGCTGTTTGTATGCATGGTCGAGAGAACTAAATGGCCTGTTTGAGCCTCTTTGACTGCAATTTCGGCAGTTTCTAAATCGCGTATTCCCCCAACCATGATAATATCTGGATCCTGGCGTAAAAAGGATCTCAGTGCACCGGAAAAAGTTAATCCTGCTTTGGGATTGATATTCACTTGATTGATACCTGGTACTTTAATTTCGACAGGATATTCAGCGGTTGAAATATTAACTTCTTTTGTATTTAATAAATTCAATGCAGAATACAAGGTCACTGTTTTACCACTGCCAGTGGGTCCTGTAACCAATATCATCCCTTGTGGACGTTCAATGGCATGCATAAATTGTTTTTTTTGAATAGGGCTAAAACCTAATACCTCAACGCCTAATTTTGCTGCACCATGGTCAAGAATACGAATAACTACTTTTTCTCCCGAAGTAGTAGGGCACGTACTGACTCGAAAATCAATCGAATGGGTTTTGGATATTTTCATTTTGAAACCACCATCTTGCGGAATGCGTCTTTCTGAAATATCCAGGCTGGACATAATTTTAATTCGTGCGGTAATTCGTGTTGCCAGGCTTACCGGAGGTGTTGCTATTTCGTGTAAAATACCGTCTTGTCGATAGCGGATTCGATACTCTTGTTCGTAGGGTTCAAAATGAATGTCTGAAGCCCCTTGCTTAATGGCATCGAGGAGTATTTTATGAACAAATTTTACAATAGGTGCATCATCAGTAATCGACTGAGCAACATTCGTCTCGTGCTCATCTTCTTCACTAATAATAAGCACATCCAAATCAGTGGTATCGTTAACATACTCTGACAGTCCCTGATTTTCTTTTTCAGTGAGTAAGTGATCAATTAATACGTTGAGCTTATCTGCTTCAACAACAATCGCGTGGGTATGAAGTCCTGTATGAAATTGCATTTCTTTTAAAGAGGTTTGTTTACTAGGATCATCAGTTGCCAAATACAAATGATTTCCTCGACAAAAAAGAGGAAACATGGTGTGGAGACGTATTAACTTTTCATTCACTAAACTTGCAGGTAAATTGTCGATATCAATGCAATCGAGATCGAGCATGGGGACACCAAAATTTTTAGCTGCTGCCAGTGCAATTTGAGATGCTGGTAGTATATTATTTTTGACAATATATTGAACCAAAGAGACTTTCTCTGCATTTGCCAGCTTATAAAATTCAACAGCCTTGTTTTTTTCTAAAAGTTTTTCGAGAACAAAAAGATGTCCGATTCCATGTAATTTAAATTCTTCGCTTCCTAACATAAATTTTAATCAGCTTTCTATAATAATATTAACTATAGTTAATTTAGAGAATAAGATCACGTTACTACTGTAGATTATGGTTCTACACCAATTAAGGTGGCACTTTAATCAAATTAGTCTAGACTAATTCCTTGCTTTAGCGAACAAAAGGAGATTAAAGTGCCGAAGTACAATCTTATCATAAATTTACCTGGATTTTCCATAGTAAAAGTGAGCGGATATCAACCATTAATATTAGATGTAAGCTATAACCGATTAGCCCGTTGTAGTCATTGTCAA
>JBOFJV010000005.1:0-7047 GCA_051657005.1 Legionella sp.
ACTTTTACTATGGAAAATCCAGGTAAATTTAGGATAAGATTGTACTTCGGCACTTTAATCTCCTTTTGTTCGCTAAATCAAGGACTTAGTCTAGACTAATTTGATTAAAGTGCCCCCTTAATTGGTGTAGAGCCAACAAATGACGGCCGAAAGGACAGCATGGTTTTTTTGTGCGCCCTGTTTAATCATGAATACATTTTGCGGTCCTAACGCGATGATTAAAGATAAACCCAAGAGTAAGCCATCAAGGTATACAAACATGATAAAACAACGTAAAAATAATTAAAGATAGCAATTATAACATTGCAACTTATGCGTTGTGGAGTATAAAATGCGTCGGTTATTCTGTCTCCATAAGATGAGTGTGCAAAATAAGAACAAATAGGAGGAGGCGTGGGCTCTTTGTTACTAAGAAAGCTAATTGTTACAGCAACTTTTGCTGTGCTTGGCATGACAGGTCAATTATTACAAGCAGAAGAAGCACCTGCTCAACAAAAATTACAACTTATTGATGGGTATTATCCTGAGTATCCGCCGACTACGCCAGCTGCAGGCGAGAAGCAGGATTTAGTCCAACGCGGTGAATATTTGGCCAAAATGGGGGACTGTATTTCCTGTCATACTAATGTCAAAGCTGGAACTCCTGCATACGCCGGTGGATTGCCGATTGCAACGCCATTTGGAACATTTTACAGCCCAAACATTACTCCAGATAAAGAAACCGGAATTGGTAAGTGGACGGAAAAAGATTTTGTTCGCGCGCTTAGAGAAGGTCGTGACCCTCATGGCAGGAATTATTTTCCCGTCTTTCCTTATATCTATTTTTCTAAAATTAGTGATGAAGATGCCAGTGCTTTATATGCTTATTTTATGAGCATCCCCCCTGTTCATTTAGTGAATAAATCATTGCCTTTCCCATTTAACGTTCCTGGCGCTCGTTTTACCTTATGGGGATGGAATTTATTATTCTTCTTCCCGGAAGGACATGGTTTCCAATATCAAAAAGATCGTTCTCCTGAATGGAACCGTGGTAAATACATCGTTGATGGTTTAGGCCATTGCAGCATGTGTCATACTCCATTAAATCAGTTTGGTGCACCCAAAACAAAATATTATTTAACCGGTGGTTTTGTTGATGAATATTGGGCACCCAATATTACTAAGTACGGATTGGAATCTGCAACTGATGAGCAAGTTGCTGATGTGTTCAAGAAAAATGAATTGATTAATAACGCAGGCCCTGTCGCTGGCCCAATGGCAGAAGTCAATCATAACAGCATGAAGTACTTAACTGATGCGGACAGATTGGCCGTTGCGAAGTATCTTAAAACAGTAGAAAGTGAAGAATACTTGGGTTTACCTCCATCACAGGAAAATCCTTCGTTATCACGAGGAAAACAAGTGTATTTCACTGCCTGTGTGATTTGCCATCAAGACGGTGCCATGAGTGCGCCACTCATAGGAAATGCCCACGGTTGGTATGAACGGCTTAAAAACAGTGGTTTAATGGGGCTGTACCGCCATGCAATACACGGGTATAACATGATGCCTGTGAAAGGTGCTTGTGTGACTTGCTCAGATAACGACATTATTTCTGCAGTAGATTACATTATCGATGAATCATTGACTCGTACTGAATTAGAAAAAATCAAATCCCATGCGGTAGCTAAATCTCCTACGAGCGGTGAAGCAGTTTACACTAAAAATTGTGCTGTTTGTCACAATGAGGGTAAAAATGGAGCGCCAAAAATTGGCGATAAAGAAGCGTGGCAACCGTTGATAGCGAAAAATATCGATGTGCTGATTGAAAATACCGTTCATGGCGAAAAGCATCCGCAAAATGGCGGCTGCACACAGTGTACAACCGATGAAGTTATTGAAGCGATTAAGTTCATGGTAAGTAAATCAAAGACTGAAGGGAATTATTCATTGTGGTAGAGTAATTTGTAATTCAACTTGGTAATCCTGTTCTCTTTATATGCGGGGAATAGAAGAATAAGAAAAGTTCAATTGATTGCCAGATTCATCTGGCATTTGACAAGATGAGGAATGTGGATGTTAAACAGGTTAATGATCTGTAGATTAATGACAATGCTCAGCGTTTGGGTTGCTAGTCGACCATTATTCGCTGCAGATTCTTGGCAATTAAATATGTATGAGGGGGTGACTCCTATCAGTAAGGATGCATATTATCTGCATATGGTATGTATGGTGGTATGTGCCATTATCGGTGTGATTGTCTTTGGGGTGATGATTTATTCCATGATTCATCATCGAAAATCCAAAGGGTATAAAGCCGCTACATTTCATGATAATCCTCGATTAGAGCTGGTATGGTCTATTATTCCTTTTTTGATTCTTGTTGGGTTAGCAGTACCTGCAACACGTGTTTTAATCCGTATGAATGATACAAAGCAATCCGAAGTGACTGTAAAAGTAGTAGGATATCAATGGCGCTGGCAATATGAGTATCTGGATCAGGGAATAAGCTTTTTTAGTACCATCTCAACTCCTTTTGCGCAAATTCAAAATAAAGAAAAGAAAAATGAGTGGTATTTACTCGAAGTGGATAAGCCATTGGTTTTACCTGTGAATAAAAAAATACGTTTTCTAGTTACCTCGAATGATGTTGTGCATTCCTGGTGGGTCCCTGAGTTAGGTATTAAGCGTGACGCGATCCCTGGATTTATGTATGAGGCTTGGGCAACAATTGAAAAGCCAGGTACCTATAGGGGCCAATGTGCTGAGCTCTGCGGTGTGAACCATGGATTTATGCCCATCGTTGTTGAAGCAGTGAGCCAGCATGATTTTGATAAATGGGTTGCTGGTCAAACCAAAACGCAAGACAAGTATGCGGATGAAGAGCGCAATGTCGCAGCGCAAAAAACAATGACTCGCGAAGAGTTATTAACCGTAGGTAAACAGAGATACGAACAATTCTGCTCGCCTTGCCATCGACCAAATGGCGAAGGTATTCCACCAATGTATCCTGCACTAAAACGCAGTTCAGTTGCCACAGGTGGCCCAGTTTCGCGACATATAGACATCATCTTAAATGGTATTAATGGATCGGCGATGCAGCCTTATAAAGATCAACTTACAGATGAGGAAATCGCTGCTATTGCTACTTATGAGCGTAATGCCTGGGACAACAATACCAATGATTTAATTCAACCTGCAGACGTCGCGAAGCAACGTCAAAATGCTAATCAACAACCAACCATGGTTAATAAAGTTCAAGCTGGAGGTTTGCAATGAGTAGTTATACATTAGCGCATGATGATAAACATGATGATCATGGGCCTGAACAGGGTAAGGGGGGGTTAGGATTTATAAAACGCTGGTTGTTTACAACAAACCACAAAGACATTGGTACACTTTATTTGTGGCTTGCAGTGATCAGTTTCTTTTTAGCCGGTGGCATGGCGTTAATCATCCGGGCAGAATTATTTCAACCTGGTCATCGCTTTGTTGATCCTAATTTCTTTAACCAGATGACAACATTGCATGGATTAATCATGCTCTTTGGTGTGGTCATGCCTGCGTTTACTGGAATGGCGAACTGGCAAATCCCCATGATGATCGGCGCGCCTGATATGGCTTTGCCGCGATTGAATAACTGGAGTTTCTGGATTTTACCTTTTGCCTTTACCTTGCTCCTCTCAACGACATTTCATGCTGGAGGTGGCCCTAATTTTGGTTGGACTATGTACGCCCCTTTATCAACTACATATGCCCCACCAAGTACTGATTTCATGATTTTCTCCATTCACATGATGGGCCTTTCATCAATCATGGGATCAATCAATATTATTGCAACCATACTTAATTTACGTGCTCCTGGCATGACTTTAATGAAAATGCCAATGTTCGTCTGGACCTGGTTAATTACTGCCTTTTTGCTTATCGCGATTATGCCTGTTTTAGCTGGTGCAGTAACTATGATGTTGGCCGATCGTCATTTTGGTACAAGTTTCTTTAGTGCCGCTGGTGGCGGGGACCCAATTCTCTTCCAACACGTATTTTGGTTTTTCGGACATCCTGAAGTGTATGTATTAGTATTACCTGCCTTTGGTGTGATTTCAGAAGTTATTCCTACCTTCAGTCGTAAGCCTTTATTTGGTTATTACTTTATGGTTTATGCAACGGTCAGTATTGCGATTCTGTCATTTATTGTCTGGGCGCATCATATGTTTACAACCGGTATCCCTTTGGGAGCAGAATTATTCTTTATGTATACCACCATGTTAATTGCTGTACCCACTGGAATTAAAGTATTTAACTGGGTGGGAACCATGTTTCGCGGTTCCATGACTTTTGAGACACCCATGCTCTTTGCCCTGGCATTCGTGTTTTTATTTACGATAGGCGGTTTTACAGGGCTGATGTTGGCATTGGTTCCAGCTGATTTCCAATACCAAGACAGTTATTTTGTGGTAGCACACTTCCATTATGTTCTTGTCCCGGGGGTTATTTTTGCCCTTTTCTCTGCGACTTATTATTGGTTGCCAAAGTGGACCGGCCATATGTATAGCGAACCTGTAGGTAAATGGCATTTTTGGTTGTCAGTGATTTCAGTCAACATTGCGTTTTTTCCCATGCACTTTTTGGGATTAGCGGGTATGCCTCGCCGAATTCCAGACTATGCATTACAGTTTGCTAACTTTAATATGGTTTCTTCAATTGGCGCATTTATCTTTGGATTCACGCAATTACTGTTCTTATACAATATTATCGCTACGATAAGAAAGAAAGGCACCAATAAAGACATCGTTGATGAAAAAGTATGGGATGGTGCGTATGGTTTAGAGTGGACATTACCTTCACCACCACCATACCATACATTTACAACCCCACCTAAATTGGATTTTTAGGTGGTGGTATGAATACAAACAAAAGGCACCAAAAGCTGGTTGTGATATTAGCTGTACTTGTACTTGGGATGTTTGGTTTTGGTTTTGCTTTGGTTCCTATTTACAATTCGATATGCAAAACCTTAGGCATCAATGGCAAAACGAGTAACGAAGCAGTTGTCTATGATGAGTCTACGGCAAAGATTGTTAAAGACAGAGTAGTTACTGTCGAGTTTGTTGCAACAAACAACAGCGGTGTGCCCTGGGCGTTTTATCCTAAAATTAAGAAGATCAACGTACATCCTGGTGAAATAGCAAAACTGGCTTTTTACGCGGAGAATAAGACAGATCATCAAATGATTGTCCAGGCAATACCCAGTGTAACTCCGGGCATTGCTGCCAAGTATTTAAAAAAAACCGAATGTTTTTGTTTTACGCGGCAAACATTAAATGGGCATGAGGCAATGAATATGCCTTTACTCTTTCATTTGGATGCTGACTTACCCGAAAATGTGAATACGATTACATTGTCCTACACTTTATTTGACGTAACCGATAAAGGTTAAATCTAATACAGGAGATAAAAATACAATGGGAGCACAAGGTACATATTATATCCCTAAACCAAGTCATTGGCCTTTGGTTGCCTCATGCGGTTTGACTACAACTCTTGTAGGAGCAGCATCCTGGCTTCATAATGATTGGTATGGTCCATATATATTCACTATTGGCCTAGGCATCATGACCTTTATGTTGTTTGGCTGGTTTGGCCAGGTAATTTACGAAAATTCGAAAGGGGTCTACGATATGCAAGTAGACCGCTCATTTCGTTGGGGAATGTGCTGGTTTATTTTTTCTGAGGTATGCTTCTTCGGTGCATTCTTTGGCGCTTTATTCTATACGCGTCTTTGGTCAGTACCGCTTTTAGGAGGCGAAGTACATCCAATCACCAACCTCACTTTATGGCCTGATTTTAACTCCACTTGGCCCGTATTACAGAATCCAGACAACCTGTCCTTTGCTGGGGCTAATGAAGCCATGTGGGCATGGGGATTAGCCGCAATAAATACCTTGATTCTATTAACTTCAGGGGTAACTATTACTTGGGCACACTGGGCGTTAAAACTAAAGAAACAAAAGCAATTAATTCTAGGCATGATTTTAACGATCGCATTGGGCTTGTCGTTTTTAATCCTGCAAGGATATGAGTACCACGAAGCATATACACATATGAACTTAACGCTTTCATCCGGGATTTATGGCACGACCTTTTTCATGTTGACTGGATTTCACGGTTTGCACGTGACATTGGGTACCATTATGCTGATTGTGATTGCGGTACGCTGTAAACTTGGCCATTTCACTCCTGAACGACATTTTGCGTTTGAAGGAGTCGCCTGGTACTGGCACTTTGTCGACGTTGTTTGGCTATTTTTGTTTGTCTTTGTTTACTGGTTGTAGTTGCAGTTGTAGCCTTGGTGAAGCGCAGCGAAACCCAGGGTTCTGAGTCAAATCAATAAACCCGGGTTACGCTGCGCTGCACCCAGGCTACAAATATCTGACGTCATTACCTCTTCGCGAAATATAGATACCCCGCGAACGATTACGAGTTACAACCGTGTATTAATTAATAAACCAGGTTGAAATTGAATTTCTTTAATGGTCATCTGATAGGTGAAAAAAAATTGAGGTGCGCCACGAAAGTGCACGACCGCTAGTAGCTGAAAGTGCTACCGGGAAAGCGCGACCGAGCGCATTTCGTACTTAGCCTTGGGCTGTATGTGGTAACGCGTATGGTTAGCGTAGGCAAAGGAAGTTGTAAGCCGTAAGCCGCAAGGTTGAAGTGATTGAGCTCAGTTAAGTTTAGTATGAGAGGTGGCCCAGGGTCTTTTGATACCTGAAGGCAACAGGGAATGAGATAATAAATCGGTTCGAATCATTCACCGCCTCCGGAGTCTGAGAGCATGGCGTGCAACGAAATCGATAGTGTAAACGAGGGAGGCCCTATCCGATCTCAAAAGGAGGTGAGTATCAACCGACAAGTGTAAAAACGAGGGAGTTGAGATGGCGAAAATTAAAAGATAGGGAGTCAGATGAGGCATAGTACTCTGAGCTTGTGAAAACCAAGTACATGGGGAAGGCCGATGGGTGATTTTGCCTTTGTTGAGGAAACGTGATGAGAGGACCAGAATCT
>JBOFJV010000006.1:0-8755 GCA_051657005.1 Legionella sp.
GCAAAGGGGATGGTGTATGTATTCCCGTTTTCTATGGTTTTATCATGTATTGAAAAAAGACCTACATCTTTTTCAACGCCAGCGACAATTTCCTTTAAGCTCATAATAACTACTCCTTGTATTAATGGCATGGTAAAAGCAACTGTTTGGGCAATGGCGGTAATTTAAGAGCAAATGGCCCTTATCATAGCCTGGTTGCAGCGAAGCGGAGCCATGGTTATTGATTTAACTAGAACTCCTGGTTCCGTTTCGCTGCAGCCAGGCTACAATTATCTCTTAATTTGATGTCATCACCTGAGCAGTTACAATAAAAGCAAAATCATTGGTCAATCCCAGGTAGAATATCTTATTCTCTGTGTTCGGTCAATGCTTGCAGAAATTGGCTCCCATAGTGGGTTAATTTATGCTGCCCTACTCCAGGAACGGAAAGTAACTGTTCTAAGGTTTGTGGGTTTATTTCTGTCATTGCATGCAATGTGGCATCGCTGAAAATCATAAAATGAGGTTTGTTTTCCTCATCAGCCAGTTTGCGTCTTAAAGCACGTAATACTTCAAATAATTGGCTGTTGATGGCTTGAATTGAGCGGCGTTCTTTGGTTCTTTTTTTACTGCTTGTAAGATCGTTATTGGGAATGGTAAGCGATATTTTTTCCTCGCCTTTAAGCAAAGGAATGGCTTTGGGTGTTAATTTAAGCACATTGAATTGGTTTATATCTTGCAAACAATAATCTTTATGGATGAGTTGCCACGCCAGTTGTTTCCAGTAGTGAACAGACTTATCTTTACCAATACCAAAAGTACTCAATTGCTCATGACCGTATTGCTTTATTTTTTCTGACGAAATGCCACGTAATACATCAATAGTATGGGTTAACCCATAATTTTGTCGCAAGCGATAAATACAGGATAAGAGTTTTCGTGCATCTTTAGTTGCATCCGCAGTTACAGGTGGATTATCGCACACATCACAATAACGGCATTCAGTATCACAAGGTTCATCAAAATAACGTAACAAAATTTGGCGACGACAATGCGAGGCTTCTGCAAACGCAAGCATGTTGTTCAGTTTGTTGGTTTCAACACGTCTTTGTTCATCAAGAGGACTGTTCATTATCCAGGAACGCAATCTGGCACTGTCTGCTGGATCATAAAGGAGAAGTGCCTGAGCCGGCAACCCGTCACGCCCAGCGCGTCCTGTTTCTTGATAATAACCTTCAATATTTTTGGGTAAGTCGTGATGGACTACAAAACGGACATTGGGCTTATCAATTCCCATTCCAAAGGCAATTGTGGCAACTACAATGTCGATGCGATCGTATCTAAATAGAGTTTGTACTTCTCGTCGTTCCGTATGGGAAAGACCTGCATGATAAGCGCGCGCTTTGAACCCAATTTCCTGCAGTTTTTGCGCAAGATGTTCAACACTATTACGTGTACCGCAGTAAATAATCCCCGAGTGTTGTTCTACGGTTTGCAAAAACTGATTTAATTGTTTTACCGCGCTTGTTTTGGGAACCACTTTATAATGAATATTGGGTCGATTAAATGAAGCAATGTATTTTTGTGGTGCATAATTTAATTTAACTACAATATCCTGGCGTGTTTGTTTGTCAGCAGTCGCGGTTAACGCAATAATTGGCGTGTTAGGAAACTGAGCTTTTAAAACCCCTAAAGCAGCATATTCAGGACGAAAATCGTGGCCCCATTGAGAGATGCAATGGGCTTCATCAATGGCAAATAAAGCAATGGAGCATTCTTTTAATCGTTCGAGAAATGAGGCGCTAATGAGACGTTCAGGAGCAATGTACAATAAGTCCAATTCGTTTTGGTGTAGTTGCGCCAAGACCTTTTTTGCCTCATCACTGGATAGGGATGAATTATAGTACGCGGCACGTATGCCTTGTAAGCGGAGAGCAGTCACTTGATCTTCCATCAGCGCAATTAATGGGGAAACAACAATCCCAACTCCTGGTCTTACTATGGATGGTATTTGATAACATAGAGATTTTCCACCTCCAGTTGGCATCAAAACTAAAACATCTTGTCCTGCAATAACCTCATTAATGATGTCTTGTTGTGGCGGTCTAAAAGAGTCAAAGCCAAAGTATTCTTTAAGTGATGAAAGGGCGTTATTCGTGCGAGTTACGGGTAATGCGAGCGTTTCCATTTGTGTATTCTTATTCTTTTTGTCAGGTGGCATTGACGATTCGCCATCATATCATTATGGTTTGGAAATAAAAGCATTATCTTTGATATAAAAACGCAGCAATTTTTTAGCCCAATCTTTTGCATAATCAACACCAATACGTGGTTTTTCAACAATAGTAAAAGGAAGTTGATTTTCGATTTCAGCAATGTAAAAAACATCACTGGTCAAATCGTGTTGATTGAGTCGTTTATCGATGTGCATTGCTTTGGAAAGTAGTCCTGGTCCTTGCGTTCGTTCTTGAATGTTTTTGATTGGCTCAATGGCACGCAATAATATTGCAGAGCCTGAACCATCTGTCTCGGTCACTGCATTGGTGCAATAATACATCCCATAAATTAAATAGATGTAAGCAAAACCAGCTGGGCCAAACATCACTTTTGTTCTTTGAGTGAGTCCTTTAGATGAGTGGGACGCTAAATCATGTTCGCCGAGATAGGCTTCTACTTCGACAATTTTTCCAATATATTCTTGTCCGTCATGATAATGAATGAGGTATTTGCCTAAAAGCTCTTTAGCAACAAGCACTGTGTCCCTCTCATAAAATGTTCTGGATAATTTTTGGAACATATCTCTTTCATGGATGATAAAAATTCGCAATAATAATATATACTCAGGAAACCTGAAAATGTTATTTTTTACTTTTGTTGTACAATCCAAAAGATTTGAATACAGTATTTTAGGTGTGTTTGATAAATTATCTAAGGACAATTTATGGATTTTGAATTCACAGCCGAGCATTTGGCTTTTAGTCAGATGGCTGCTGATTTTTCTCGAGAGAAATTAGCACCAATGGCTGGTAGTTGGGATGAAAACGGTTATTTTCCTATTGATGTTTTGCGTGAGGCAGCTGCTTTAGGAATGGCTGGAATGATGGCGCGTGAAGATATTGGTGGAACGCAATTAACGCGTTTGGATTCCGCATCGATATTCGAGGAATTAGCGACAGGATGTATCAGTACCGCTGCTTATCTTTCTATTCATAATATGGTCACTACTTTGGTTGACCGTTACGCAAATTCTGATTTACGTGCTCACTGGGGACCTAAATTAACGGCGATGGAAGTATTGGGGAGCTACTGCCTCACTGAGCCTGAATCGGGCTCTGACGCTGCATCTTTAAAAACGAAAGCGATAAAAGATGGAGACCATTACGTCCTTAATGGCGCTAAAGCATTTATTTCAGGTGGTTCCGTGAGTGATGTTTATTTATGTATGGTTCGTACTGGTGATGAATCGCATCATGGCATTAGTTGCGTGCTCATTGAAAAAAATACTCCTGGTTTAAGTTTTGGTAAATTAGAGAAAAAAATGGGTTGGCATTCCCAGCCTACGTGTATTGTCTATTTTGAAAACTGTCGTATCCCTGTTGCTAATCGTGTTGGTGATGAAGGGATGGGATTTAAAATTGCCTTGAATGCACTGAATGGTGGAAGGATTAATATTGCATCGTGTTCATTAGGAGGGGCTCTTGCTTGTTTAAGATTGACTCAAACCTACATGCACGAACGCAAGCAATTTGGAAAGTCTTTGACAGAAATGCAAGCACTGCGTTTTTATTTTGCAGACATGCTGACTGATTATGAGGCTGCTCGATTAATGGTTTATCGTGCTGCAAGCGCGATGGATAAAAATGATCCTAATGTTCCTATGTATTGTGCTATGGCGAAACGTTTAGCAACTGATGTTGCGTTTCAAATAAGCGATAAGGCAATGCAAATACACGGGGGATATGGTTATTTACGCGATTATCAAATAGAGCGAATATTCAGAGACTTAAGAGTGCATCAGATTCTTGAAGGCACTAATGAAATTATGCGAGAAATAATTGCTAAATCCAGCTTGGATGAGGAACACGTTTTGCGCTGATTTGAGCGTAACCTATGAATGAAAAAGGAGTTAATGAATGAATTTAATTGAGCAGGAATTAGATAATCAAGGAATTTTAACCCTAACCTTAAATAGACCAGAAAAATTAAATGCCTTAAGTACTGATGTATTGGATGCTTTAGCCCAAGTGTTGAATTATGCCAAAACAAATTCAAAAGTTAAGGCGTTAATGATTACCGGTACTGGTAAGGTTTTTTGTGCTGGTGCAGACATTAATCGATTAGCAGAGTGTAACGCGCAAACAGGATATGAGTTTGCCTGTCATGGACAAGAAGTGTTCCGACTTTTAGAAACATTAGGTAAACCATCACTCGCTGCAGTGAATGGATTTGCGTTTGGCGGTGGATGTGAATTAGCCATTTCTGCAACGTTTAGAATTGCTTCTACTAAGGCTCAATTTGGTCAGCCCGAAGTTAAATTAGGCGTGATTCCTGGTTATGGGGGTACACAACGTTTGGCTCGTTTAATTGGTAAAGGACGCGCTTTAGATTTATGTTTAACAGGTCGCTTTATTCATGCTGAAATGGCCTTAAATTGGGGTTTAGTCAGTGAAGTTTATGAACCAGAAGCGTTATTGGAGCAAGGTAAAACCTTATTGCATGGCGTTTTAAGTATGGCGCCTCTTGCTGTAGCGGGTGTGATGGAAGTGATTGATCATGGTTATGATTTGTCTTTGACCGATGCATTGCACTTAGAAGCAATTCACTTTGCGAAAGTATGTGCTTCTGAAGACAAGCAAGAAGGGGTGAGTGCATTTTTTGGCAAAAGGGCTGCACAATTTAAAGGAAAATAATCATGACGGATGAGGTGCTTTTTACTCAAGATGGCTCATTAGGGGTCATTACATTAAATAGACCGAGTGCACTGAACTCGCTGACATTAGACATGATCCTTGCAATGCAAAGGCAATTGAGCTTTTGGAAAAAAGCGGATGCCATTCATGCAGTTGTGGTCCGCGCAGTGCCAGGAAATGCCTTTTGTGCCGGCGGCGATATACGTTCACTTTATTTTTCCGGTCAAGTAAGTGATGCCGATCAAATGCAGTTTTTTTGGCATGAGTATCGATTAAACCACTGTATACACCATTTTGGTAAACCTTATATTTCATTCATTGATGGTATCGTGATGGGTGGTGGTGTCGGAATTTCAATGCATGGCAGTCATCCTATAGCAAGCGAACGCTTTGTTTTTGCAATGCCAGAAACAGCAATTGGTTTTTTCCCTGATATTGGCGCCAGTTATCTCTTGACACGCTGTCCAGGATATCTGGGGATTTATTTAGGCTTAACTGGTAATCGATTAGGTTCCCAAGATGCATTACATGCAGGATTAGTTAAAAAAGTGGTTGATTCGGAACAAATACCTGCTTTGTATGATGCCTTGATGAATGAGGATTTATCAAAAGATTCTTTTGCACGTGTTGATCGATGCACGCAGAAATTTGCGATGGAACCTGCTAAAGAAGAGGCGAGTCAGATTAAACCCCAGATTAATGTCTGTTTTGCTCATCCGACAATTGAGATGATTCATCAATCCTTACAAAGTATGGATGGCGTTTGGAGCGTCGGAGTAGATAATACATTAGCACAGAAATCCCCTTTGAGTCTTAAGGTCACTTTAGCTCAATTACAAAAGGCAAAAGGCTTAACCTTATCTCAATGCTTACGAATGGACTATGATGTTGTCAGTCATTTTATGCATGGCCATGATTTTTATGAGGGCGTAAGGGCTTTAATAATCGATAAAGATAAGAATCCCCAATGGAGACCGGCGCGTTTGGATTTAGTTACAGAGCCTATGGTTCAGGGCTATTTTCAGCGCTCACATGCAGGTTTGGAGTTTATTGCAGAGGCATAATTAAATGGTATCAACTTAAAAGGTCCTTGTAGCCTGGGGGTAGTGAAGCGGAACCCGTGGTTATTGATTTGACTCAGCGACCATGGCCCCGCTTCACTACCACCAGTCTACATATTTAGATGGCGTTTATTTCAACCATTCAGTAAGAATATCAATAATTTTTTGTGCTTGTTCCGCGCTCGAAATGTTAAATTTGGATTTTTGCCAGTATTGGTTGTTGCGTTTTTGATAACGTCGGATGGAATATTTGACTGGACCGAAATCATTTTGGGCATTATCCCAATCCTGATATTTAAACATAATCGTAGTCCAAGCACCTTTAGTTAATACTTGTTTGTCCAGTTCTTTCGTTGTTTCAGTACCATTTTCACCGTATGTTATGGTGATTTCATCTATACTTTCAGCCATTTGACGTCTTACCTTAATTCAAGTTTTGAGAGTTTATCCTATTTTTTTAACTTCCCAAAGTGCTAACTATTTTTATTGAACATATATTTGAGAGGCATGGCCTAAATTTGGTATTAAAAAGTGCATAATTAAAATCAGTTACTGGATTATTGAATGGATTGGAGTTTGCCATCAACAAAAGTCATGGTAACAGCAGGCTGATACTGCCCAGGTTGATAGATCCAAATTTGTGGTTTTCCAGCACCGTGGACTACTTCATTGATAAACGTATTATTTGTTAAAGTAGGGCTGCCACATGAATAATACACTTTTTGTACTGGATCTCCTGGTTGAATATTTGCCCCACTACAAATAGAAACTGCATTACTGTCCGATCCGTTTAATTTTATGGAGCGTACTTTTTGATTTACAACATCCACTTCAAGTTGAGCCCCACTTCCTGCTGCAGGAATATTCCATACGTTATAGAATGCTGAGCCACTGCCAGCAGATTGTTGTCCAGGAACTTGCCAAACTCCGGAAAAAGCGGTACTTGCTCCTGCGTTGTTGTAAATAAGCTGTTGCATAGGGATTTTTTGGTACACGGGTTGACTGGATTCTTGCTGACTTACTGGTTGACCACAGGATGCAATGACTTGATCTGCAGTCATTCCTATATTGACGTAACCGTGGTTCTGTGGGCAATAAATCGATTGAGCATCAGCAAATAGACTAAAAGGTAAAATGAGCAATCCTAAACCGGTACTACTAATGAATGTCAATTTCATGATTTTTCCTAATAATCCCCTGTTTTAAATTAAGTATAGTTGATTTTATAATAATCTCCAGGGCAGGCTGGCGCTGATAAATAAAGTAATCATTTTTAGTAACATCATGATAATAAATGGAGATAAATCAAAGCCAGCGATCTCAGGAATGTAACGTCTGCCCAGTTTTAATAAAGGGTCTGTCAATAAACGTAAGAAGTCAGCAATAGGACCTTTCCATTCAGGATTGACAAAACTCATAATAATTCGAATCAGAATAGCAAAAAATAAAATATCACAGGGTTGAATAATTAAATCAGCAATGACATAGAGTATCAGGTATCCAATAGGGATAATGGCGTGAAATCCCAATAAACTAATGCAGATGATTTTTAACACTTCAACGAGAACCATGGCAATCAATGCAGGAAAATCGTATCGTTGGCCAGGTTTATAGTGTTGTCTGCTTAGGGTAAGAATGGGATTCACCATAGGATTGGTAATCTTCAAAATAAATTGACTTACCGGATGGAGGGCACTAACACGTAAATAACGTAAGGCGATGCGAATCCATAGACTAAAGAGGGTAAGTGAAAAAAATACAGATACGATAAAGAATAAAACTGCTGTAATGCCTGCCATGATTTTCTCTGCTGTAACGATTTGGCGTAGTATATCGTGTTGTTTTATCTTTGTCGCTCACCAAAAATTGCACGGCCAATACGCACTATAGTGGCTCCTGCTTGGATGGCAGGGACTAAATCATCACTCATTCCCATGGATAATGTATCCATATTTAATTGAAGTTGTTGATTGAGGTAATGCATCAGCTGATTCAGTTGCATGAATAAATCATATTGTTTTTTGTGGTCTTTTTGTGGGGGAGGAATGGTCATAAGTCCTTTTAATTTTAGATGGGGTAATTGGCTTACCGCAAAGGCTAATTCAGAAGCATGTTCCGGAGGAATACCTGATTTAGTGGTTTCATCAACCAGGTTAATGTGTAAACAGACATTCAATGGGTCCAGGTTTTTAGGTCGGTACTCATTGAGTTGATGTGCAATCTTAAGACGACTGATACTGTGGACCCAACTAAATGAGCTGGCAATACCTTTAGTTTTATTGCTTTGAATCGGACCAATAAAATGCCAGCATAGTGGCATGCTTTTAAATGCGTTTATTTTAAGTTGCGCTTCCTGAAAATAGCTTTCCCCAAAATGGCTTATTCCTAAACGCGCCAGCTCTCTAATTGTTTCAATGCCTTGCTGTTTGCTCACTGCCAATAATAAAATACTTTCAGGATTACGGCCACTTGCTATGGCAGTTTGTGTTATTAAGTGCTGTATTTCATGTAGATTTTGATAAAGAGTCATAATTGCTAAGCATTGAGAAAACTCCAACAATAGCAAAAGAAACAGGATTTGCCGAGTATCACTTACTGAGTTACTCTAATATCCTTATAAGGTAAGCCCAAGGTTATTATCATATTGTGTTAATAGATTAGGATGAATGGTAACTACTCACCCCTATACGCCACTGCGTGACGTACAGGGGTGAAAGAAACTGTACTCTAACGTTGATTGTTCAATGCCATAGCTACAGCAACCAAAGGATTTATTCCCTTATTTTGCATAGTTTGTAAATAACT
>JBOFJV010000007.1:0-14995 GCA_051657005.1 Legionella sp.
CAACAATTTAATATAAATAGATCTCATCTGGGAATACTGTATGGTTTGGGAAAATACCCTAAAGAAAATCACTACTCAAACGGCATATCAAGCTGCTTTGCAATGGGTTGACCAACCCATCAATTTACACCTGATTAACAATCAAATTAATTGTGTTTATCGCTTTGAATCTGAAGGCAAAGGTTTTTATTTACGACTGAGTCATGAGCAGATTCGACCTCAAAAAGAGTTTCTTGCTGCCATTGATTTCCAACGGCATTTACTTCTCAATGATGCACCAGTGTGTGCCATTCAAATATCGAAAAATGGACGTTATATTGAAACGGTTTGCCAAGACGAGCTCCATTTTTTAGCACAAGTATGCCATGAAGTTCCGGGCACTATAATGCATTTTAATTATCAGGATAAAAGCACTTATTATCTTTGGGGGCAGGCGCTAGCACGTGTGCATCGAGCGGCAAAATCGTATCAAGCTCATGAGCATCAATTTAAAAGTTGGAACGATTTATGGCAAGAAACGGCTGATTATCTTCCAAATTAAGAGTCAGAAGTTCAAGATTTATTCCATAAGCTTGATGAGCAGTTTGGGTATTTTACTGTAAATCATTCATATTTTGGTTTAACACATGGATTGCTAAACCTTTTTTGGACGTGTACAACATTCCTTATTCAGAATGGCCCCAACAATTTGCCTGGATGATTGAAGGCTATCAATCTATTTTATCTATTGATGCGCAGTTACTTGGAGAGATTAATGCGTTCAGTCAAAGGTATATGAGGCCTACAATGAGATCATAGATTGGTTTGATGCCCATCGTAATAAAGAACTCAGGATGGAACAATTTTATCTGGATAAGGTAAAAAGTCATATTCATCAGGGAGAAACTGTGTTGGATGTGGGTTGTGGGACAGGGGAGCCTATTGCAAAATTTCTTATTGAAGCAGGGTATAAGCTAACAGGAGTTGATGCCAGTGAGCAAATGATCGCGCGCTGTAAAAAAAATTCCCACAGGATCATTGGATTTTAGCCGATATGCGAACGATGCAACTTACACCATCATTTGATTTAGTAATCGCATGGCATAGCTTTTTTCATTTACCACAGGAAGATCAAAGAAATGCTTTAAAATTATTCGCATCCTTACTCAAACCTAAAGGGTTATTACTTTTTACTTCAGGCCCTGACGCTGGTGAGGTATGGGGTAAAAATGGGGGGTATGATTTATATCATGCGTCACTAAGCCCACAAGAATACGAGCAAATTTTACAACAGAACCGGCTGCAGATAGTGATGCATCGTATTGAGGATCCAAACTGTGGTGATGCTACAGTTTGGCTTGCCCAAAAATGGTAGTATTCATATAGCGTTCACATAGTGGCCTCAATTAAACAGAGAATTGTAGCCTTGGTGAAGCGCAGCGGAACCCGGGTTTATTTTGATATGACTCGAAACCATGGGTTCCGCTACGCTTCACCCAGGGTACGATTCAGTGCCATTTTTTCCTTAAGTTGATGCTGTTTTCTGAACGTTACTCTGTTATTCTAATTGAATTGATTATAGGTCTGAGCCGCTGAGTGCAATAAGCCTCCTTGTCCCGTGGTTTTCAGACTAAATAGGACTTGCGATGTTGTCGTGAGTAATGCTTGTGATTTTGCCTGTTTTAGTTGTTCAGTTTCTTTATTGAGATCAGTAGAATCTTCGGGCGCTAATGCTCTTGCTTCATTGAGTGATTTTTCAGCCTCATCCCAACTTTTTTCAAGTCTATAGCAACACGCGGTATTTACCCAAGAGTCTGCTTGATCTTGTATGTGATCAGCCAGCTCCTCTATCGCATCAGTTTGTTTTAGAACATCGATAATCGTGATAATCGCAGCACAGTTTTTCCGTGCTTCAGAGTACATCTCCTGATGAAACAAACATATCCCCATTTGATTGAGTGCATGGATATGACTCGGATCTAGCTCAAGAGTGTGCGCATAAAAAGTTTGTGCTTGAATGTACTCTTTATTTTGGTACAGATAATGCCCATATTGTGCATAACATTCAGCAAGGTTTTCTTGGATAATACGCTTCAGTGCAACATCTTCAGGATTGCAATAAGCTGATGCTTCAAGATAATGGTGGATCGCAAATGTAAAGTGATCGCTAATTTTGTCTTGAACATGTTGCTTTTGCTCTAACTATTTTTTGATAAATTCGATATATTGCTCATGCCATCTGGCAACCGTATGCAGAAACATAGGATTAGTGCTTCAAATTTCCAGAGCTGATTTAAGTGCAACTTGAGCATCTATTAATAAAATAAAGAAATTTTGCAGGTGTAATTCCAGATAGTCTTGAGTAAGTTGCATATAACTTAAACCCATATTGTGTCGCGCTGAAGCGCAGAGAGGATCTGCCTCTATAGCTGCCGCATAATAGGTGATTGCGAAGTCGTCCTGGTTATTTGCAGCATAGCATTGCCCTAATAAATCAAAAGCATATACTCTATTTTTTTGATTGTCTGACTGAGTTGACACTTCATTTTGAGTTAGCTCAATGAATTTATTTAAATTAGAAATCGCATCATCTTTCTTGTCATCAGATAAAAATGACGCTTTTCCTAAAAAGAAGTAACTTGTCTGGGACAACAGGATTTTTCTCAATGGCTTGGTGAAAAAGTTCTTTTGCTTTTGAGTATTAGCCTTTATTAAAAGCGTCAACACCTTGTAAATGGAACAAATTAAATATATTTACCTTCCTATAAAGTAGTTAAATGCTGTTTACGTCCTGTATGCCAAACAATTTAGGATATAATAATAGCATGATTTTTAATACTGCTTTGCATCAATTCATTTATTTCTGAAGCACAAATTTATGAGTAAAAAGGATAAATCATGCAAGTAAATCCTGTTGTTGAACTCAGTCTTTGGTTAGATAATGAGAGTGAGGCTGGTGCACCAAACTCAAGCCACGCTGTTTTATCCTCTACTTCCACGAACGGTTGTGCGCATGGACGAGTCATTGCCATTCGCGAAATTACAGAAGACGGTATTTTGTTTTTTACACAAAAAAATACGCGCAAGGTTGAGTAATTAAACAATAATCCTAACGTTAGTCTCGTTTTTTGGTTAGAACTGCTGCAACGGGAAGTGATTCTTGAGGGTAGAGCAGTTGCGCTTAATTCTGCAGAAAATGCGCACTATTGGAATAGTTATCCGCAATGGGCTCAAATTCGCTTTTAAAGTTATGCACCCACTTCAATGCAGGCAATCGAAAATAAAGAACTTCTTGAAAAGAAGCGTCAAGAAATTGAAGCGTCCTTCCATAATAAACAAATACCACTAAGTCCTGATTATTGTGGTTTTCGTATGCAGCCCAAACGAATGGTATTTTATACGTATCGCTTAGATGAACTTTCAGATGTTTGGGAATATGTTTTAAAAAAAATGGGTGGATTGTCCAACGATTATCGCCATAAATGGAGTGACTTTTCAGGGGATCTCAGGACTCGTAGCCTGGGTGCAGCGTAGCGAAACCAGGGTTTATTTATTTGACTTAGAACCCATGGTTTCGCTACGCTGCACCCAGTCTACGAGTCTACGAGTCTACGAGTCTACGAGTCTACGAGTCTACGAGTCTACGAGTCTACGAAATCCTGCCATTTTTAGCTTCAGTTGACACCATTACAGGTGCATCGGATTTTTTAAAACCAAAGCTGTCGGTAGTACTGTGACCATGAGAAGAGCCTCCTGGTTATAGGCGTTTACATCCCTGAATAATTAGGACCGCCTCCTCCTTCAGGTGCATGCCAAACAATATTTTGTCGTGGGTCTTTGATGTCGCAAGTCTTACAATGAATGCAGTTTTGTGCATTGATTTGTAATCGAGGGCCATTTTCTTCTTCAAGTATTTCATATACTCCCGCAGGGCAATAGCGTCCCTCCGGAAAAGCATAGTGATTTAAATTAACGTAGATTGCCAATTGTGGTTTTTTTAATACAAGATGGCATGGTTGATTTTCTTCATGATACGTGTTTGCTAAAAACACGGATGAAAGTCTATCAAAAGTAAGTACGCCATCAGGTTTTGGATAGTCTATTTTTTTTGCTTTTTTTGCCTCAATCAACATCGTGTAATCGGCATGATTGGTTAATGTCCAGGGAGAGTGGCCACCAGTGATATAGGTTTCAAATGCAGCATTGATTAAACCAGGTATTAAGCCGTATCTAAAGCCTGGTCTTATGTTGCGAACCGCATAAAGTTCTTTTTCCAACCATGAGTTTTTGACTTTTTCGGTATAGTTAGTTAGTTCACATGTGGCTGTATTTTCTTTTTGTAGGGTTTCAAAACATGCTTCGGCAGCAAGCATGCCGGATTGCATGGCGGTATGTATTCCTTTGATTTTAGGTACATTAAGAAATCCTGCCGCATCACCAATCAATGCGCCGCCTGGAAAAGTCAGTTTGGGTAACGATTGCCAACCACCTTCATTCAGTGCACGAGCCCCGTAACTGATTCGTTCACCACCAGTCAAAATAGGACGTATTAAGGGATGTGTTTTAAAACGTTGAAATTCAGCAAAAGGATTTAACCAGGGGTTTTTATAATCTAAACCCACAACAAAACCTACAGCAACGTGTTCTTTAGATAAATGATAGACAAATGAACCACCGTATGTTGCATGATTCATTGGCCATCCTATGGTATGAATCACTTGTCCTGGACGATGCTGATCGGCTTTGACTTGCCAGATTTCTTTGATCCCCAAGCCGTAGGTTTGGGGGTTTGCTTTGTCTCTTAAATGATAATGTGCCATTAGATTTTGGCTGAGTTGGCCACGACAGCCTTCAGCTAATAAAGTTTGTTTGGCAAGCAAGTGCATTCCAGGTTGGTAATTGTCCGTTTTTTCCTTATTTTTATCCAAACCTACGCTACCCGTAGCAACACCAATCACTTGATTTTGATCATTGTATAGTGCTTTTACTGCAGCGAAACCAGGGTAAATTTCACAACCTAAAGATTCTGCCTGAGCTGCAAGAAAGGTACACAGTTCGCCGAGGCTGATAATGTAATTGCCTTTATTGTGCATGGGGTTAGGCGTAGGAAGTTTGTAGTAACTTTTTTGGGTGAGAAAATAAAAAAGATCTTCAGTTACTGCAGTATCCAAGGTGGCGTCTTGCCAGGTTTCAGGAAGAAGCTCTTTAAGGCTTCGCGGTTCTAAAACTGCTCCCGAAAGAATATGAGCTCCAACTTGTGCGCCTTTTTCGAGAATACAAACTGAAATGTCTTTCTGCGCAGCCAGGGCTAATTGCTTTAATTTTATCGCGGCAGATAACCCCGACGGCCCTGCGCCGACGATGATCACCTCAAACTCCATGGTTTCGTATTCCACACGCGCTCCTAACTGTAATTACAAAAGATAAAATAATCGCTTTTCTATGCCTTAAGATCAAGATTTATATTGAAAATTAATGATCTCAACAGGCATAAAATAAGCTAAACTGAAGTGTAAGCTCATACGAAGGGAGTATATTAATGAAAACACTAATGGGGTGCTTGCTTCTGGGTTTTTCACTGATGGCCTATGCCAATGATCATATGACTCTAAACGTGAATGTACATGATCCCTATTTTGTCATTACGCTACCTGCTAATCCAACCACAGGATTTCAATGGTCGGTGGTACGTTATGATGAAAATTTATTAACCCTAAGTAACAGTCAGTATGAGCGGCCAAACACAAAGCTTATTGGTGCAGGGGGGCAAATGCATTTAACCTTTCGTTTAAACAAAGGAAAAACCTATCCTGCAAGTACAGAAATAGTCTTGAAATACGCGCGCTCTTGGGAGCCAGGTAGTGCAACAACGAAAAATGTGACGGTAAATTTTGTAAAAACTACGGGGAAGTAATGGAGTAAAGCCGTTAAGCCAATGGCATCAATTGACGAACAATTGGCACTGTGTCTGGAGTATTGTAGCCTGGGTGAAGCGTAGCGGAACCCGGGGTTATTTCCTTGGCTCAAAACCCTGGGTTCCGCTGCGCTTCAGCCAGTCTACAATTAAAGATTCTAATCTTTCTTGCGTTTAAATGGCAGATATCTAGGTTCCCAAAACATGTCGGCAACGATCTTTTCTAAATCTGCGTTTTGATTTTTTTGAGCAAGTCCCAAATCAATCGCACAGCGCGCTACTGCGATAGCAATTTCTTTAGCAACAGTTTGCGCATCGTCCAAAGATGGTAGCAAAGGCAAATAACTCTCTTTTTTGGAAGGTGCAAACTCACATAAGGCTTGAGATGCCGCGAGGATCATTTCTTTGGTTAATTTGGTTGCATTGACTGCGAGCACACCTAATCCAATTCCAGGAAAGACCAATGCATTATTGCATTGTGCAATTTTCACCATACGATTATGGAATTCAACCTCAGGAAAGGCGGTGCCCGTAGCAATTAATGCACGTCCTTGACTCCAGATTAAGATATCAGATGGTGTAGCTTCACATCGTTCATCAGGATTGGATAAGGGGAAAATAATAGGGCGTTCACAATTGATTGACATGGTTTCAATAATGTCTTGCGAGAAGGATCCTGGTTGTGCAGAACAACCAATAAGAATGGTTGGCTTTACATGCCTTACGGTATCTGTCAAAGAGGGATGTTGCTTTTCATTAATTTCCCATGGTTCTATTTCTTTAACATCACGCGCATAAGGTTTTTGTGCTTCCGTTAAGTCTGAGTCAGTATTGAGTAACAGGCCTTGACGATCAATTAACCAAAAGCGTTGATGCGCTTCTTCAGGACTAATTCCTTCACGCACCATTGCATCGATAATCTGATCACTAATACCTGTTCCAGCGGAACCTGCACCAAAAACAACAATGCGTTGATCCTGCAATTTGGAACCTGTTACCTCACAAGCAGCCAATAACGCTGCCAAAGTCACAGCACCTGTGCCTTGAATGTCATCATTGAAGGTACATAATTGATCCTGGAATTTATCGAGAATGCGCCGTGCGTTGCCTCGGCCAAAATCTTCCCAATGTAAAAATGCATTAGGAAATTGTTGATGAATTTCATGAACAAATGTCGAAATAAAATCATCGTACGCAGCGGGATTGATGCGTGGATGACGACAGCCTAGATACATTGGAGCATTCAATAAGTCTTGATTATTTGTACCCACATCAAGAAATATGGGCAAGGTGCGAGTGGGTTCTATCCCGCCGCAAAGACAATACACCATGAGTTTGGCAACAGGAATATCTATACCTCCAATTCCTTGATCGCCTATACCTAAAACACCTTCTCCATCGGTAACAACAATGACATCAATCTCAGGATTAGAGCGGTTCTTTAGTATTTCCTCAATTTGATTTTTATCTGAGTGAGCAATATACAAACCGCGAGGTTGTCGGTATTCATGACTAAAACGCTTTACAGCAGTTCCTACTATGGGTGTATAGATTGTAGGGAGCATTTCACCCAAGTGGCGGTTGATTAATTTATAAAAAAGGATTTGATTTTTATCATGCAAATTATTCAAATAAATATTTTGTTGTAAGCGAGTTGTATAACTGGAGTATTGTAAATAAGTACGTTTAATTTGCTCATCCAGGGTTTCCACTCGATGAGGAAGCTTTCCCAACAGACCAAACTCTTTTCTTTCTTCGTTAGTGAAAGCAGTTCCTTTATTGAGTTGGGGGGTAGTTAGAAGGGGTTTCCCACATAGGGTGGTTTCTATATATTGTTCTCCAGTTTGTTGATCACGTAGTACTTTAAAATCAAGCATGGTTATCTCATAAGATGGCGTTAGCGTTTGTCTAATGATAATATCGTATTTTTGTAGTTACAACAGGTTAAGTATGAATAAATGTATGGTAGTACTGCTGTTAATGCTAGGATTAACCTCTTGCTCGGCAAAAAATGAGCAATTTTACATGGTACACCCTAATGAATTACAACAGGCTATAAGTGCTTGTCCAGAAAATCAACCACAAGGTATCACGTGCCAACAACTGGATGTTCTTGCCAAGCGTTTGAATAAGCTTGCCTATCAATTGCATCTTAGTCCACAAGGTTTTGGTCAAAAAATTATGGCACTGCAAGAAACCATCGCAAAACAACATGGACAATTTAAAACAGAACGCGATAATGCAAATTTGAAAGAAAGTTTAATTCAAAATAAACGGGACTTGGCTGATCATTTAGCCGTAGTTAGATGGTTTGAATCACCTACGAGTTAAAGATGAGAGTATTAATAAGTAATGATGATGGAGTTTTTGCTCCTGGAATTAATGTATTGGCTAAGGAATTGTCCACTTGTGTTAACATAGAGGTGGTTGCACCCGATAGAAATCGTAGTGGAGCAAGTAATTCTTTAACTTTATCACGCCCAATAAATGTGAAAAAATTAGAAAATGGATATTACAGTGTTGATGGAACTCCAACGGATTGTGTTCACTTGGCAGTAACTGGTTTTTTAGCGCCAGAGATTGATATGGTCGTGTCAGGAATTAATGACGGCGGCAATTTAGGCGATGACATCCTTTATTCAGGAACTGTAGCTGCCGCAATGGAAGGACGATATTTAGGGTTACCTGCTCTTGCCATTTCGATGGTTGGTGAAAATATTCAACATTATGAAACGGCGGCGACTATTGCGAGGCAATTAGTCATGCAATTAAGCACCCACAGATTACCATCACAAACTATTTTAAATGTTAATGTTCCTAATCTTCCTCTGGAGCAAATAAAAGGATTGCAAGTCACTCGATTAGGTACGCGGCATGGTGCTGAACCGATTATCAAAGAACATGATCCTAGAGGTCGAGCGATTTATTGGATTGGATTGCCTGGAGCAGAGGCTGATGCAGGGACTGGAACGGATTTTCATGCGATTAGCGAAGGGTATGTCTCTGTTACACCACTGCACTTGGATATGACGAATTACAAGATGTTTGATCAGCTAGCGCATTGGCTGAATGGAGTCATAGTGGAGTAAAATGGAAGTTTTCCTGGTTATGCTTTGAGTCTAAATGATTTAGTTTGAGGTACTTAATGATATTTACGTTCTGCAAAAGATTTTTATGTCTTTTCTTCATTATCACTCTAGTGGGTTGTGGGAATAATCTAGCACCAGTTACTGAGTCAAGATGGCATCCTTTTGCTCGCTTTCATAAAACGCATACCGTAAAACGTGGTGATACCTTGTATTCCATTGCCTTTCGCTATGATACTGATTATAGAACTTTGGCGCGCTTGAATCATATTTATCCTCCTTATTCATTAAGAATTGGACAAATCATTTATTTACGAGATATTGCTCCAAGTTATCGAGCAATACCACGTTATAGGGGCTCCTTCAGACAGCGTTATGCTGCTCCCAAGTATGTTCTACCAAGACCGCGGAAAACGGCAATTTACTCACCGGCAAATCGATATGCTCGTTCAGCTTCCGGTTGGCTATGGCCTGTTAGTGGACGCGTAGTGACCTCATTCGTTCCTGAGCAAGGAAAGAAAGGCATAAATATTGCATGTAAAAAAGACGAAAAAGTTATTGCAGCGGCAGAAGGTATAGTTGCTTATGCTGGAAGTGGTTTGGCGGGTTATGGTAATTTAATTATCATTAAACACAGCCATGAATATTTAACCGCTTACGGTAATAACGCACGAATGATGGTTTCAGAAGGACAACATGTGAAAGCTGGGCAAGTCATTGCCATAGCAGGTGTTATTGATCGCAAATACACCGGTGTCCATTTTGAAATCAGAAAGTTGGGAGTGCCCGTCAATCCATTGAATTATCTACAAAAAGGTTGACAGATAACTTGTACTTATAGCAACACTAGTCTTAGTTATGATGTATAATGAAGTTATACAATAATTTTAATAAAACATGGCTAAACCTATAGGTGAAATATAATGCATGAAGACGATGAGCCAATGAAAGAGCCGGAGCTTAAAGACGAAGAATGGTCTGAGCCAGACGACGAATCGCTCTTAATGGAAGAAGATATTGAGTTTGTTGAAAAAGAAGATGTGGAGCAAGAATCTGATCTCCATGATTTTTCTGATAATGCGGCTTTTCCTTCATTTCGTGGTAAAAATGCAATTAAAATGATGGATGCAACTCAGCTTTATTTGAGTGAGATCGGCTTTTCACCTTTACTTAGTGCTGAAGAGGAAGTGCATTATGCAACTCTTGCATTAAAAGGCGATGTTGCCGCTCGCAAAAAAATGATTGAATCCAATTTACGTTTGGTTGTGAAAATTTCACGCCGATACCTAAATCGAGGACTTCCTCTACTTGACTTAATTGAGGAAGGAAATTTGGGATTAATGAAATCGGTTGAGAAATTTGATCCTAAGCGTGGTTTCCGGTTTTCAACTTATGCAACGTGGTGGATTAGACAAACGATTGAGCGTGCTATTATGAACCAAACACGCACTATTCGTTTACCCATTCACGTGGTTAAAGAGTTAAATGTTTATTTAAGAGCTGCACGACAGCTGACGCAAAAACTGGATCATGAGCCTTCTCCTGAAGAAATTGCGGAAATGGTAGATAAGCCTCTTGAAGACGTACAAAAATTGTTGGGATTAAATGATAAGGTGGCTTCTGTTGATACACCAATAGGATTTGACGAAAATAAATCTTTATTGGATACAATTGCAGATGAAAACAGTGTTAATCCGGCAGAATTGTTAACCAATGAAAATCTACGGTTGCATATCGAATCCTTGTTAGATAAATTGACTGAAAATCAGCAGCAAGTGATTGCCAGACGATTTGGTTTACGAGGTTTCGAAAAAGCAACACTTGAAGATGTGGGCAAAGAAATTGACTTGACTCGTGAACGTGTTCGTCAAATTCAAGTTGAAGCATTAAAAACTTTGAGATGGCTTTTAGAAAAGATGGGCTTAACTCAAGAAGATTTGTTTTAACTGAAAATAATAAACTGTAGCCCGGGTGTAGCGCAGCGGAAGCCTGGGTTCCAAGTCAAGTAAACCCTGGTTCCGCTGTGCTACACCCAGGCTATGCTATTATTTTATAAATGAGTTAACCTCTAAAATTCGGTTTTAATCCCTGCCAACAATTCGCATAATCTTTTTGTAGTTCTGGCAAGCGCATCGCTTGTTCGGTAATTTGCCATATGTCTTTTGTTTCAAACATAAAAGCCAATGTATTGAGATAGGTTTCGGGCTCTAACTTTTGTGCGGTCGCCTTTTCGTATGTGAGTTCATCAGGACCATGAGGTGTCATGCAGTTATGAATGCTCACGCCGCCAGGAGAGAATGCTTCTTTTTTCGCATCATATTCACCACGGACAAGACCCATTAATTCATTCATGTAATTGCGATGATAATAGGGTTGTCTGAATGTATGTTCGGCAACCATCCAGCGCGGTGGAAAAATAACAAAATCTAAATTTGCTACACCTGGAGTATTATTTTCTGAAGTCAAAACAGTAAAAATACAGGGTTCCGGGTGATCAAAACTGACTGTATTTATCGTATTAAATAAGCTTAAATCATAACAGTAAGGAGCATAGTTACCGTGCCACGCAACGACGTTAAGAGGAGAATGATCGCATTTTGCAGTCCATAATTTATTTTGGTATTTGCATATAAGAATTACATCTGTTTGGTTTTGTTCAAATGCAGCAACAGGGTACTGAAAATGTCGTGGATTGGCTAACCCATTCGCACCAATAGCACCTAATTGAGGTAAGGTTAAAGGATTTCCATTGTTCTCACAAAGATAACCTTGGGTTTCATGACTTACAAGCTCCATTTTAAATTTAATGCCGCGAGGAATGACGGCAATCATACCCGGACAAACGTTTAACTTGCCAAATTCAGTATGCAAATTGATTTCGCCTGCATAAGGGACAAATAGCATTTCTCCATCATTATTGGCAAAATATTTGTTTTGCATCGAGTGGGTGCAATGATAAAGATAGGTATTGACGTTACGACTTCCTGCAAGATGAAACAAAACATCTACACAATCAACATCGCTTCCGTTAAAAAGAGTTAACGGTGACCAACGCATAGGATTTGGTGATTGTTCCTCATGAGAGGGTTTAAACAGTTCTACTTCATAAGGATGATAAGTCCATTGAACTACTGAAGGTAAGATACGATACAGCCAACTGTGTAAGTTATTGTGTCTCTGACGAGTAAAGGCGGTACCACGGAATTGTTCTGCGTAAAGGCCTAAGTTACAGTGTTGGGGGGAGTTTTGGCTACTTGGTAAGGCGCCTGGAACTGCTTCAGTTTGATGATGATTACCAAATCCTTGCAAATACACTGTGAGTCTCCTTTAGCGTTTAGTGCTTATTGGAGGCAACGGCTTGACTACTTTGCCTCAATTATCATGGCTCTACTGATAATAGATGATTGTGGCTACTATATTCTAAAAAAGTTAAAAATGTCGAGTCCAAATAAGCGTTAAGTTATTCTTTTTAACAAAAGAGCATGTATAATTTACATCAAATTTAAATAAGGTTTCGAGGGCGTAAAATGGCAGGTCATAGTAAATGGGCGAATATTAAATTTCGCAAAGGGGTTCAAGACGCGAAGCGTGGAAAAATATTCACGAAATTAATTCGTGAAATTAATGTAGCTGCGCGTATGGGGGGTGGTGATGAGTCGTCTAACCCAAGATTAAGAGATGCGGTGAAAAAGGCACTGAGTAATAATATGAAGCGTGACACAATCGATAATGCTATTAAGCGAGGTGTTGGTGGGCTTGATGGGGATGCGATGGTTGCAATGCGCTATGAAGGTTACGGTCCTGGTGGAATTGCTGTGCTTGTAGATTGTTTGTCTGATAATAAAAATAGAACCGTTTCTGAAGTGCGACATGCATTTACAAAAAATGGTGGAAATTTGGGAACCGATGGGTCCGTTTCTTATCTTTTCACCAATCAAGGTGAAATTCTTATGGCTTCCGGACAATCTGAAGAGCAGATCATGGAAATTGCAATCGATGCTGGTGCAGATGATGTTTCAGTAGATGAAGGGCAAATTGAGGTGATTACTCCGGTTGAAGCATATCATACAGTGTTAAACGCACTTACAGATGCAGGTTTAAATATTGATCAATCTCATTTAACCATGCGTGCTCAAACATTGATTGCTATTGATGATGCGTCCGCAGAAACATTATTAAAGTTAATCGATATGCTCGAGGATTTGGATGATGTGCAGGAAGTGTACAGTAATGCGGAATTCTCTGAAAAATTTTTAGAATCAACAAATTAATGACTATTATTTTAGGGATTGATCCAGGTTCAATGATTACTGGATACGGCTTGATAAAAGAAAATGACCGTAAAGTGGAATACATTGATAGTGGTTGTATTCGTACTTCGCCTGATGGTGAGCTAAGCCAAAAGTTGTTGCAAATTTACGATGGCATTTGCCAGTTAATGGATCATTACTCGCCTACGGAAGTAGCGATTGAACAAGTATTTATGCATGAAAACCCAAGCTCCGCTTTAAAATTAGGACATGCTCGTGGTGTTGCTATGGTCGCAGCTGCGTCACATCGTGTCAAAGTGAGCGAGTACTCGGCACGTGAAATCAAACAAACTGTAGTAGGGTATGGTGCAGCGGAAAAAGCCCAGGTTGGTCATATGGTAGTGCATTTTCTTGCTTTGAATAAAGCCCCTCAAAATGATGCTGCTGATGCGTTGGCTATAGCAATTTGCCATAGTCATATGCGTCATAATTTATCATCTGTGCTCGGCAGACGCGGATTAAGGAGGAGGAAACGATGATTGGTTGGTTGGATGGGCAAATAGTTGATAAACATCAACCAGGAAAAGTAGTACTTAATGTGCACGGTGTAGGCTATGATGTGGAAACTTCATTAAATACTTTTTTTCAACTTGATTCGCATCATGGCTCAGTAGGCTTACATATACACACGGTTGTTCGTGAAGATGCCTTACTTTTATATGGTTTTTTAGATCGACACGAACGCGAGTTATTTCGTGCTTTAATTAAAGTAAATGGCATTGGGCCAAAGCTTGCTATGTCCATTTTATCAAGTATTACTCCGAATGAGTTTATTCAATGCATTCAACAAAAAAACGCGACTGTCCTGATGAAATTGCCTGGTATTGGTAAAAAGACGGCAGAACGATTAGTAGTTGAAATGCGAGACAGTATGAAGCAGTTTTCTACATCATCTTCTGATGTATTTAGTAAACCATTTCCTGTGATGAGCAGTCAAGATGAAGCAATTAGTGCTTTGGAGGCTTTAGGTTATAAACCTCAAGATGCATTAAAAGCAGTGAACAAAATTAATGACGGTTCGAAAGGCTGTGAGCAGTTAATTCGCGATGCGTTACAAGTTTTAGCAGTGCGGTAGCCTCTTGTAATTACAAGCCGTTGCCTCAAATTAAGATGCAATAATTCAAAATTACTGAGCAACCGCGTATTTACTGAAAAGGAAAGGTGTATGGATTCATTTAATTTAGCGCTTAATGGAATTTTTATTGTGAGGACTTGTTCATGAGCTAGAAAAAGAGTTCCTTTTTACTCAAGTTAATATGCTCTTCTTCCATTGTAAGTATTCTGGAGTGGTATGAGTTTTCCTTATGTGCTGTACTGACGCCGATGCTGGCACGTAATTTCTTCCCTACCCAAAATTCCTGGGCAGGATTAATGATGACTTATGCTGTGTTTGCCATTGGATTTTTAGCGCGACCTTTGGGGGCTGCCTATTTTGGCCACCTTGGTGATCGGCAAGGACGTAAAAAAGCCTTATTGAGATCAATTGTATTGATGGCACTGTGTACTTTAGCTGGTAGAGTTAACCAGTCACCTGGCCAACCCCCCATTTAGAACCCATCGTGCCCTACTAAGGCAATGGGCTCAAGACAATTTCATTACATACGCATACCTTATCAATCAGAACAATCGGTGTATTATTTTTGCATCTGGTAGTGGATGCTTCTTTACGAATAGGTCGAATTTATTCCAGTCGAACGACTTGCGTT
>JBOFJV010000008.1:0-7328 GCA_051657005.1 Legionella sp.
TGATGTTGTCATAATTACTCTCCTGTGAAACCGTCAAGTCCACAGCTGTATTTTGACATCATCGTCACTAAATCTGAAGGATAAGCCTTGAGAGTCTCACTAGTCAAACTAGTGGTTTACCTGTCTTAAAATTAAAAAAAATTCAATCTATTTTTTTTATGATTTTACAGTAATTTATAGTGACAACTATCCATAAATTAGGTTACCGTTCAAGAGTGAATTTCATTGATTTACAAATAAATTACTCGAAAATTATAGAGGGTTTTAATGGATATAATTTCTCTTCAGTTTGAAGAACCTTTAATGATTCATCTTGGCGATCACATAGTAAAAATTTTGGCTTTCAAAACACAAGAGCATGGAAATATTAAGTTTGGTGTGGATGCGCCTCGATCAGTGAATGTACATCGCGAAGAGATTTTGCACGCAATCAAACAAAAACAGCTTTTAGAAACTGTTGAATGACTCGTTTAAATGAACCAGGTATCTTCTCGCTCCCTTTATTTACTTGCAGGATTGGTTCTAATATTTTCTTCTACTGTTTTTTTTATAAATTGTTTTGGCTACAACTATCCAGGCAATAATTATTTTCCCGAGGGAGTTCCCCTACTAATACTTATTCTAATTCTTTTTAATTTAGGGCTCGCTCTCTATTTTGAAACAGATAATAAGCTCAGGCAAATAGGCAGGGAATTAATTTATTTTTTTGCTGTAATGAGTCTCATTGCATTCACAACAAATGCCGTACAATTGACGCCATTCCCAACAATTGATCGTTCGATTATTACTTTAGAAAAATATTTCCACATTAATATGAAAGCAATATTAATCTGGACAAACGATCATCCCCAGCTGAAATACGTACTCGGAGTTATTTATGATATCTTAACACTGCAAATGACCATTTTACCTTTGTTAATCATTGTTACATGTCGTTTTCATTTGATCCGAGAATATTATTTTCACTTATTATGCACGACATTAATTGGCTTCGGATTTTATTATTTTTTCCCAACAACAGCTCCGGCAAGTGTAATCCACAGCTCATTATTTTCACCAGAACAGCTGGATACAGGGATAAAATTCAGACAAATTCATCATTACATTCACCCCAGCACAATTGACGGAGGTCTCATTGCGTTTCCATCATTTCATACGATTTGGGCTATATTATGCGTGAATCTATTAAGAGAATGGATTGTTTCTTGTGTATTATTGCTGATCAATAATCTTTTACTCATTGCATCGTGCGTGCTTCTTGGATGGCATTATTTAAGCGATATTATCGGGGCATTTATTCTATTGTTCATTAGCTATTGTCTTTTAAAATATTTAAGACCGACATCGTAAAAAAAAGCTGCATTGAATCGTAAAATCATAGCCTGGGGGTTCTGAGTCAAATCAATAAACCAGGGTTCCGCTTTGCTACACCCAGGCTACAATGATCTTAGCAGATTTGAGTTATGCCCTTCTCATTCATTCAAGGTAAACAAGTACCCACTAAATTTTTCGCACAAGCCCAGAGGGATGAGCCAGTTCACTTTGAATCATCTTATTATTACGCCAATGAGTTGCATGGAAATCATTCAGTCGTTTTTGTAAGGCCAATTGCAAAGAGGTGTTTTTTCCCTCGCTCAGCAAGGGATGCATTTGAAGTACTAAACTGCCATCTTGTTTGCCGACTTTGACTGGTTCATTAATTACTCTGACTTGAGTTCCTACTGGAACTGAATGGTATAAATACTCAATATCATCAGGAAACATGCGTATGCAGCCTGCACTAACCCGAGTACCAATCCCGTCATTTTTATTTGTGCCGTGAATGAGAAAAGTAGACCATCCCAAACGTAACGCATATTTGCCTAAAGGATTATATGGACCTGCTGGAAATTCATCCGGGAGAAAACCTCCATTTTTTCCTGCCTCAGTCTGTAATTTTTCTGTTGGTCGCCATTTAGGATTTGCTTGTTTTGCAATAATTTTTGTTACCCCTAAAGGTGTTTGCCATCCTTTACGTCCTATCCCAACAGGAAAAGTGACCACTACATTTTCATTTTCTGGAAAATAATACAATCGATATTCAGCTAAATTGATTACAATCCCTTTGCGTTGAACATGGGGTAAAATAAACTGAGAGGGAATAATAAGTCGAGAATTGGCGATTAAAGTGCTTTCGACATTGACTTGGGGGTTTGCTCGGACCAGTTCGTAATAGCCAACATCAAAACGTTTCCCTATTTCATTAATGGTTTCATTTGTTTCAGCAATAGCAAATTGAGTTTCCCCGACCACATCCCCTTCAGGCTGGATGACCAAGGTTGTTGCATATGATGCCGTTCCTATCAAAAAATAGAATAAAAATAAAAAAAGAACTCTCTGCTTTATTAAGTACATCAATCGTTAATTCTTCCTAGATACAATCAGACAGTACACAGTGAAATCCAACAATTCAGATTTAACTGTGCAATCAGCAAGATTACAAACTTTCATCTACTTTAAATCGCTCACCATACTTGGATTCCAGAGTTTTAAATAATTTTTCTAAATTATTTGTTCCAAAATCTTTGGCATAATTCATTGGGCCGCCACGGAATGGAGCAAATCCAGTCGCAAAAATCATACCTGCATCAAGCAAGTCAGCATCGGCAACGACACCTTCACGCAAACAGGCAGCTGACTCATTAACCATTCTTAAAATTAATCGATCAGCAATATGGGGATCAATGGGCGTATTAGCCTGTTTTTTAATCTGCTTGCCATTTTTGTATTGATAAAATCCTTGACCTGTTTTACGTCCAAGTTTTCCCTCTTTAACCATATCACGTAGTTTTTGAGGAACAGTACCGCCAAAATGACCGGTCAAATTCTCTGCAACAGCCAAACCAACATCTAATCCGACTGTATCTGCTAATTCTACGGGCCCCATAAACATGCCGAAAGATAAAGCAGCTTCGTCAATCGTCTCTGCACTATACCCTTCATCCAGAAGCTGTACACACTCCATTAAATAAGGCATCAGGACTCGATTGACTAAAAAGCCAGGGCTTGATTTAACGGGCAATGGCAATTTACCAATTTGATTAACAAAGGCACACGAACTCAGTTCAACTTTCTTCGACGTCTGTGTACTGCTTACTATCTCAACAAGATCCATTTTCGCGACTGGATTAAAGAAATGAATTCCAACCAAGCGCTTTGGATTTGTCATCACACTGCTCATTTCATCCAAGGGAATACTGGAAGTATTCGTAGCAATAATGGCATCTTTTTTAGCAAGTTTTTCAATTTTTTTCATAATTTCTTGCTTTACTGCAAGATTTTCAAAAACTGCTTCAATAATCACATCTGCCCGTGCAATACCATATCCTTCAGGATCAGGAATTAAATTATCCATCGCAGCTTGAATCAGTCGTGTTTTACGTAATTTTTTCTTATATAAAGCATAAGCACGACCAATTGCTGGAGCTATTTGTGTATAGGACTGGTCTTGCAATGTCACTTGAATTCCACGCAAAGCACACCAGGCAGCAATATCTCCACCCATCACACCTGCACCAATAACATGGACGTGATGTGCTTTAAAATCACTTCCTTTAGCAAAACCTTTTAATCGTTCACGTAAAGAAAAAGCACGAATTAAATTTTTTGATGTAATTCCTGTAGAGACCAAATGCTCAACTGAATCGATCTCTTTGAGATAAGCTCTGTCGCCACTACCACCCTCCTTTTCCCAAAGGTCAATGATGGCATAAGGTGCGGGATAGTGCTCTTTTCGCACTCTCTTTGCCACATTATTACGCATTAAAGCAGCAAGTGGTTTTCTCAACCATGCGCTGTTTATTAATGAATGTAAAAATGAAGGTTTATGCTTTGGCGGTTTGTTTTTAATAAAATAAATTGCAGCACGTTTTAACTGCCGTACCGGGACTACATCATCAACCATCCCTAAACCTTTAGCTTTTGCAGCAGGTACTGCACTTCCTGTTAAGATAATTTGTGATAAGGCATTAAAACCACCTATTAATTGAGGTAAACGTACAGAGCCCCCCCATCCAGGATGAATGCCTAACATCACTTCTGGCAAGCCAATACGTGTGTCTTTTTCATCACTTGCAACACGATAAGTACATGCTAAGGCAAGTTCATAACCGCCCCCCATGCAAAAGCCATCAATCATCGCTACACTAGGAATTGTTAATGCGTGCAATCGAGCAAATACCGCTTGTCCTTTGCGCAAGAAATCAACTGCTTGCGCTGATGTTTCAAATTTTGAAAAGGCGTTAACATCAGCTCCGGCAACAAATCCCTTTTCTTTCGCTGAATAAACAATCAAACCTATTGCATTTTTATCTTGTGAAATTTCATGCAATAAGCTATTTAATTCATCGAGTACCTCTTCATTGATGCTGTTTATAGTCGTATCTTTTCTATTCAAACCCAACCACAGAATAGAGTCACTATCTCGTTGTAAGTCCCAATGTTTATAATTATTCATGTCCTTTCACCTCAGTCACTCTTTCAAGATACATAGCCCCGCCCTGTCCTCCGCCAATACAGATAGAAGCCATACCTCGCGACTCATTTCTCTGCTCCAATGATTGTAATACGTGCAATACAATACGTGCACCGCTTGCGCCTATAGGATGCCCTGCTGCTATTGCACCCCCTTCACGATTTAACTTATCTAATGAAGGGCCTCCCCAAGCTTTTTCCAGCCCAAGTTGTGTTTGGCAATACACATCATCATTCCAAGCTGCAACACAACCTAAAACCTGTGCAGCAAAAGCTTCATTGATTTCCCAACAATCCATATCACCAGGTTTTAATTTATGTCTTTGCAAAATGGGTGTTACGGCATGAACAGGACCAAGCCCCATTTTTGAAGGATCGAGAGCTGCCCATTGTGAATCAACTATTCTACCAATAACTTTCAACCCATATTTTTTTACCGCATCTGCACTGGCCAATAACAGCAAACACGCACCGTCAGTAACTTGAGAGCTGTTCCCTGCTGTAACCATACCGTATTTTTTATCAAAAAAAGGCTTGAGCTTAGCAAGCTTCTCAAGCGTTGTATCCGGACGAATACCATTGTCTTGTTGAAAAACATGTCCTTTGTAGTCAATGATAGGATAAACTTCCGTCATGCGATTATCATCATAAGCCTGAGCTAATTTGAGATGACTTTGAAGTGCAAACTCATCCATTTGTTCGCGCGTAATATTGAAACGATAAGCAACTTTCTCTGCTGTTTGCCCCATATTCAAGCCAACAATAGGATCGGTAAGTCCACGAAGTAATGCAATTACGGGAGCAAGGAAAGAAGGTCTAAGTTGAGTGACCAAACCTAATTTCTGACCAATACTTTTAGATCCATACCAACTCGCTAACCAAGATGCCATTTTTTGATTAAAGAGTAATGGAGCATGACTCATAGAGTCTGTTCCACCCGCAAGAACCAGGTTGCTACGGCCATTGGCTATTTGTATCGCGGCATTATCTAATGCTTGCATGCCCGAAGCACAATTTCTCATCACAGTAAATGCCGGTACTTTATCACCGCACCCCAAACGTAGGGAAACTACTCGAGCAATATTAGCCTCATCTGGACTAGGCATGGCACTACCGATGATCACCTCATCGAGTTCAGTTGGCGAAAAAGGTTGTCGATTTAATAAAGGCATGCCCGCAGCTACTGCCAAATCAGATCCGGAATAAGGACCTATACCTTTGGCTTTCAGAAATGGTGTTCGATTTCCATCAACGACATACACATCGCGACCATTTAAATTCGCTTGCTGTTTCATTAATCCTCCTTATTTTTATAATGCGGTTACATCACTGTAATGATCTTGAGTCAAGTAAACATCACGGTTAGCTTCAAACCATTACGCTTCATCGATATCGGCTTGATTTATAAATGATAAAGAGTAGCAGTAAACATAATAATTTGGAAATTTTATAAGCCTATAAATAATAAATTCGTTTCACTTTTTGAAAAGAAACGCTATCAAATCAATTTGTGCATCTCATGTCACACAATAAAGTTCATTTAAACTTCACAAACAATGTTTTGATATTGATTTTCAAACGACTGAATAATCGCAACAAGCTCATCTTTTGGATTAACACTCTTAATTGCAGACAATTTTTCCAAAATCTCAGGAACATCATCGAGTTTTTTTGTTCGATAAGCGCTGTGACCTTTGCAACTTCTCTGCCATGCTTACGATTTGAGTGACAAAAAAGAACGAAAACATGTATGAGTAGGAGCATTGAACATAATTATCCAGTTGAATGTAAATGGAATGTATATCAGGGGGTAATAAATGGTTACTTATTTTCTTAACTTCTAAAATAAATTCATCAAATTGTTGATCATAACCTTCTAAAGGAGAGAGATAAAACAACAAATCAGAGACAATTTCGTATGGATTATCTACTTCAGTGAATAAAATACGAAACAGCTCTATTAATTGATGACTGGTAATCGATACGGAATAATCGAGGCTTTTAAATACTTCTCTTTCAATTTGTATGAGTTCTTTTTGAAACTGAGGGTATAGTTCATCATTAAATAGTATTACTTCTTCTGATTGCGGAATATTAATCGGCACATTATGAATAAGCTTTTTCAAAAGCTCTTTTTTGATGGGTATAAATTTTTTTAAAAATGCCGGATCTGAAGCTACACCAAATCGAGTATTTTCATCCCACCCTAATGTAATAAACACAACGGCATCCATTACAAAAGGTAAAAAATAATCAACCCATATTTTATAATCATCACAAGACTTTGTATGAAGGATAAATAAACCCACGCATTGTCGTGCAAACTCAGCTAAAGGTACATCTCGATTACAATTGATCTCTGAATACAAATATAAATCCTTAATGAAACCTAACACCATAGGCAGCTCCAATTCAGTCTCTTCAAATATTTCTTCAAATAAATTAAATAAAAGCTCAATGAATTGAGCAGCCAATCGTTTATTGGAGCGACATGTTTTTTTAGCTAGATGATGTAAGAGGTCAATATGCCACATAAATATGGAGAATGATTAATTTAGTCTACTGTCTTAACATAGTTTTTTGGTAACTACTCACCCCTCTACGCCACTGCGTGTCGTACAGGGGTGAACGAACTATATTTAGAAAAAAATTGAAAAAATCAAAAAATACTTGACAGGTTTTAGCTGGTAGAGTTAACCAGTCACCTGGCCAACCCCCAATTTAGAACCCATCGTGCCCTACTAAGGCAATGGGCTCAAGACAATTTCATTACATACTCATACCTTATCAATCAGAACAATCGGTGTATTATTTTT
>JBOFJV010000009.1:0-4328 GCA_051657005.1 Legionella sp.
CTTGCTGGAATATGGAAAACCTTCTGTGCCAAATTGAGAGGCCATGTGCAGTATTATGGTGTAAGTTTCAATTTCAAAATGGTGTCAAAATTTATGTACGAAGACAAGAGGATAATATTTAAATGGCTCAATAGGCGGAGTCAACGCAAGTCGTTCTACTGGAATAAATTCGACCTATTCGTAAAGAAGCATCCACTACCAGATGCAAAAATAATACACCGATTGTTCTGATTGATAAGGTATGCGTATGTAATGACATTGTATTGATCCCATTGCCTTAGTAGGGCACGATGGGTTCTAAATGGGTGGTTGGCCAGGTGACTGGTTAACTCTACCAGCTATCTAGCATTCAGGCAAATTCACTGCTAAACCACCCATCGAGGTTTCTTTATAAATACTTTGCATGTCGATTCCTGTTTGCTTCATGGTTTTTATGACTTTATCCAAAGAAATTTGGTGTTGGCCATCACCGATAAGCGCCATTCGTGTTGCATTAACCGCTTTTACCGCACCCATGGCATTTCGTTCAATGCAAGGTATTTGCACTAAACCCAATACCGGATCACACGTCATCCCTAAATGGTGTTCCATAGCGATTTCCGCAGCGTTTTCAACTTGAGCTACTGTTCCACCAAGGACTGCAGTAAGTCCTGCAGCAGCCATGGAAGAAGCAACGCCTACTTCACCTTGACAACCTACCTCAGCTCCAGAAATAGAAGCGCCTTTTTTATAAAGTATGCCTATAGCCGCAGCAGTGAGAAAATAAGTGTAAATGTCTTCATGATTCATTTTATCATGCGCTTGTTGGCAATATTTAAGAACTGCTGGAATAATACCAGCGGCACCATTGGTTGGGGCTGTGACGATGCGACCGCCATCAGCATTTTCTTCATTGACCGCCATCGCATAAAGATTTAACTGGTTCATAATGTCGGATTGTTCAAAAACGCTCTTCACGCCCTTTTGGTCCATGAGCTTTTTATATAAGTCAGGAGCACGTCTTTTTAAATGCAACCCACCAGGTAAAATTCCGTCATGTTGGCATCCATTAGCAATACACTCATCCATGACTTTGGCAATGGCTAAAATACCTTGCTGAATTTCTTCTGTATTACGCCAGGTTTTCTCATTAATAAGCATTAACTCTGCAATACTTAAATTATTGTCTTGGCATAGCTGCAGGAGTTGGGCTGCTGTTGAAAATGGGTATGGAGGAGGATTCGTTTCTTCAGTATTTTTGGAAAAATCTTCTTCAGTTGTAATAAAACCACCACCAATTGAATAATACACTTGGGTAATTAATACATCCTCTTGAGTACCAAAAGCTGTAAAACGCATCCCATTGGAATGCAAAGGCAGGAGTTCCTTTTGTAAAAAAAGAAAGTCAGTAGCCTCATTGAATTTAATATTTTTTTTACCGGCGAGGTGAAGTGTGTGCGAATTAATGATTTCATGCATACGTGGCACCATCGATCCAGGATTTACGGTTTCTGGAGCTTTGTTTTCCAGCCCATTTAAAATGGCTTTATCTGTACCATGTCCTTTACCTGTTAACGCCAATGAACCATAAAGTTCAATTTTTACCCGTTGGATTTTATCGATGAGCTGCTTGTCTTCAAGCAAGTTTAGAAAAGCATTGGCAGCTAACATAGGGCCTACAGTATGAGAGCTGGAAGGGCCGATCCCAATAGAAAATAAATCAAATACACTTATGTTCATGGGGGTAAATCTCTTAATTTAATTTGTGCAAAGTGTAGAGCGATCTTATTTATTTGTCTATTTTAATTCGAGTGACCGTATTCTTGTCCTTTTATTAGTGTAGCTTAGAATAGGGGGCAAATACCTAACGACAAATAATCTTTAATATATAGTTACAATTAATCCATTAAATGTCTGGTAATTTAATACGAATTTAGGCAAAATCATGGGGCATTTTTTACAATGTATTGCTTTTCCTATAATGATGGGAAGATATGCACAACAGAAAGACTACGAGGGGATTCTTTATGAAGATGAAATTGGTCACTGCGGCCGTTATGGGGCTGGCAATGTCAACTGTAATGGCAGCTGATGCTACATCGCTTGTAACGGATAAAGATAAGTTATCTTATAGTATTGGTGCTGATTTAGGAAAGAACTTCAAAAATCAAGGTATTGATATTAATCCGGATGCATTAGCTAAGGGAATGCAAGATGGGATGTCTGGTTCCCAATTGATTTTGACCGAACAACAAATGAAAGATGTTCTGAATAAGTTCCAAAAAGATCTGATGGCTAAGCGCAGCTCTGAGTTCAATAAAAAATCAGATGAAAACAAATCAAAAGGCGAAGCGTTTTTATCTGGTAACAAATCCAAGCCAGGCATAGTCGTATTGCCAAGTGGTTTGCAGTACAAAATTATTGAAGCTGGCACTGGTGCTAAACCAAGTAAATCAGATACAGTAACTGTTGAATATACTGGTACTTTAATTGATGGTACTGTTTTTGATAGCACAGAAAAAAATGGTAAACCAGCTACATTCCAAGTATCGCAAGTAATTCCTGGTTGGACTGAAGCATTACAATTAATGCCTGCTGGTTCTACTTGGGAAATTTTTGTTCCTTCTGACTTGGCTTATGGCCCACGAAGCGTTGGTGGTCCTATTGGTCCAAATGAAACATTAATTTTCAAAATTCATTTGATCTCTGTAAAAAAAGCCGCTTAATCATTTGAGAAGTGATTTTTCTCATCGTAATTAACCCACTCTCACAAGCGGGAGTGTGGTTTACTTTAGTAACCTTATTCGATGCCTTGAGATTTGCGAAATGAACAAACGCCTGTTTATTGTTTTCATTTTAGGTTTTTCCTCTGGCTTGCCTATGGCATTAATCAGCAGTACTTTGCAGGCATGGTTTGCATCCAGTGGCATGTCGGTTTTCGCTACTGGAATATTAAGTTTAATCAGTTTACCTTATGCTTATCGTATTTTTTGGGGACCAATCCTCGATCGTTATGCTCTTTTGGGTATCGGGAAAAGGCGAAGTTGGATTTTAGGGATGCAATGCTTATTGCTTCTTGGATTTAACTTGATGGCTTGGTTTACTCCCGAACACTATCCTAAATTAATGGCAGTTCTCGCTTTGCTTTTAGCGTGCTTTTCGGCAACACAAGATATAGCAATTGATGCGCATCGAACAGAATATTTGCCAACGAATGAGCATGCTTTAGGTGCCTCTTTAGCTGTATTTGGCTATCGAATTGCACTCTTATTTTCTGGTGGTTTAGCTTTGGTCATGGCAGAGAAATTAGGCTGGGCTTTTACGTATCGTTTTATGGGTTTTTTGATGATTATAGGTATGTTTGCTGTTGCATTAAGTCAAGAACCTAGTGCACCAATCAAAGAAAGAACCAATTTTGCGGTGTCATTTATTGCACCCATTAAGGAACTGTTGTTACGCCCGGGAATTATTCCGCTTTTGTGTTTTGTTTTTTGCTATAAATTGGGTGAAGCATTTACAACAACGACAAGTGGCATTGTCATGCCTTTTTTAATTCAAGGACTTGGCTTTTCTTTAGAGACTATTGGTTATATTAATAAAATTCTGGGTATAGGCTCTATTCTATTGGGCGGGTTATGCGCAGGATTTTTATTAATTCGCTATTCTCTATATCGTTCGTTGTTTTTGTTCGGATTGCTTCAAGCGGTAACTAATGTTTTATTTGTTGCTTTAGCACTAATCGGTAAGAATGTCACTTTATTAGCTGTTGCTGTATTTTTTGATAATTTCGCAGCAGGAATTGGCTCTACTGCACTTGTCGCCTTATTCATGCGTTTAGTGAATAAGCAATACACTGGCACACAATTTTCCATCCTTGTGGCCTTGTCAACTATCCCACGTATTATTTCAGGTCCTGTTGCGGCGACGATTCAGATGAATATCGGTTGGGTTGGTTTATATCAATTGTCCATCGTATTTGCGCTCACTTTTGTGCCTTTTCTCATGATGATAAAAGAACAAACTAAAGAAAAGAGACTCGAACTACCAGCTGCAGAAAAGGAATGGAACTTAATCCTGCCAGTTAAATAATAATGTCGGGCAACAGATTGTCCGACAACACATTTAATCTAAAATTAATGTAGCCAGGCAACAAATTTTGGCTATATACCAATTAAGGGGGCACTTTAATCAAATTAGTCTAGACTAAGTCCTTGATTTAGCGAACAAAAGGAGATTAAAGTGCCGAATTACAATCTTATCCTAAATTTACCTGGATTTTCCATAGTAAAAGTGAGCGGATATCAACCATTAATATTAGATGTAAGCTATAACCGATTAGCCCGTTGTAG
>JBOFJV010000010.1:0-6244 GCA_051657005.1 Legionella sp.
GCTGCGCTGCACCCAGGATACAACTACTACGACACGATTTATTTTTTAAGGTTTGTTGAGTTTCTGAATATTTTTAGTTCTTCTTTGTTCTACCATGACTATTACTTGCGCTATTTATTGTTCATTTTCACCTGTACAGTGCGCATTACAACGGCTTTTCAAGTTAATTAGCGACAAATCATTTTTAATTTGGCTGTAAGTGGTTATAATGCCCATCATTTCCATTTTAAATGTGACTTATTGTGTTGAGAGTGTTTTATTTCTTGCTGATTATGACATGCTTGTTTTTACAAGCATGTGCACATGATGAAGAAAGCGAAAAACTGAGTTCTAAAAAACATGATCTAAGTAAAGCCGCGTTATACAATGTACAATTAGGCTTAGGTTATCTAAAACAGGGTGACAGACCCAGGGCGAAAAACAAGTTGCTTGTGGCGTTAGAGCAAGAGCCAAAATCACCTGATGTGAATTCAGCACTGGCGTATTATTTCGAACAGACTAAAGATCTGGAAGAGGCAGAAAAATATTATTTATAGGCTTTGACATTGGCAGGGAATAGTGGGGCGCCGCTTAATAATTATGGAGCTTTTTTATGTCGACAAGGTGATTATAAAAAAGCAGAAAGTTATTTTTTAAAAGCAGTGAGTGATTTGCACTATGTCAATACGGCAGGAGCTTACGAAAACGCTGGTCTTTGTGCTTTATCTGAGCCTAATGATGATAAGGCAAGGATATATTTTGCAAAAACATTAAATCAAGATCCTTCTCATAAGGTATCATTTTATGAGTTGTTAAAACTTGAAATAAAAGCTGGAAATAATTCTGAGGCGTATACTTTGGTGCAAAAGCACCCTGAGCTCGTTTTAAATGATAAAGTATTGTTGTCTATGGCTAAAGAAGTAGCAGATAAAGTAGGGCAACATCAAGTTGCGTCAGAATATGAACAAACTTTGAATAATTTGAATCCGAATATCATTAATAGTGGAGTAAATAATGAATACAATAACCACGTTGGATGAGAATATGGTTGTGAGTGATAGAAATCCAGGAGAACAACTGGCACGGATACGTCAAGAAAAAGGATATTCAATTGAGTATGTTGCGAATCAGCTGCATTTAAGAGCACGTATCATTGAATTAATTGAAAATAATGAGTTTCATTTATTGCCAGAACCGGTTTTTGTGAAGGGGTACTTACGCGCTTATGCGAAATTACTTGGTACTTCTCCTGAGCCTTATCTGGCAATATTTAACGATCAATATTTCATTGAAAAAAAGCCAGAGCGAGCGCTTTTGTGGCAACAAAGCAAACGTGAGTCGCACAAGGCAGAACATTTTATTCGTTGGTTTACTCTTTTGTTTGCATTAGGTGTTATTATTGCTGTCGGAATGTGGTGGCAAAAAAATCGTGATAATCAACAGATTTTTTCTGCAAAAAGCACGCCTACTGATTTATCACTGAACCAAATACCTACTATAGAAACAGAAGAAATTAAACTGACGGATCTTTCTAAAATGCAATCGTTGTTAAATCCTAAGCCGGAAATGTCTCCTTTGGAGAAAACAGGTGGCTGAACGAATTCAAGCGATCCGTGGTATGAATGATGTTTTACCCAATGAAACCTCTTTATGGCGTTTCATTGAAAATGTTTTTATGCGTGTGCTGTCGCGCTATGGTTATCAGGAAATACGGTTTCCTCATATTGAAAGCACTCAATTATTTAAACGAACAATCGGTGAGGTGACCGATATCGTTGAAAAGGAGATGTATACTTTTAATGATTTAAATGGCGATAGTATTACACTTCGACCAGAAGGCACTGCTGGTTGTGTACGCGCATGTCTAGAGCATGGGCTATTGCATAATCAGCAACAGAAACTTTGGTATATGGGGTCAATGTTCCGTCATGAACGACCACAAAAAGGACGATATCGCCAATTTACACAGTTGGGTGTTGAAGCATTCGGAATGTCAGGTGCGATAATTGAACTGGAATTGATTTCCATGTGCCGTAAGCTGTGGCAACAATTAGGATTTGCTGATTTGGTTCAATTGCAAGTGAATACCTTAGGTGAGTTGTCAGAACGCCAACGTTATAAAGAAGTATTAGTTGATTATTTGAACCGTCATATTGATCAATTAGACGAAGACAGTAAACGACGATTAAATCGCAATCCTTTGCGCATATTAGACAGTAAAAACCAGGAAATGCATCAATTACTTGCTAATGCTCCTAAGCTTATAGATGTGCTTGGGGAAAAAAGCCGAATGCATTTTCAATCGTTTTGTGATGGCTTGGACACTTTGCAGATTCATTATGTAATTAATCCAGTTTTAGTAAGAGGGCTCGATTATTATGGGCACACTGTTTTTGAATGGGTGACTGATAAATTAGGCAGCCAAGCTACGGTATGTGCTGGTGGGCGTTATGATGTATTAGTAGAGCAATTAGGTGGTACGCCAACCCCTGCTGTGGGTTTTGCCTTAGGTATTGAGAGAATTTATTTGCTGATGCAAACTTTAAATCTCTTAAAAGAAGAAGTTAGAAAGAACTCTTTATACATGATTGCGACAAACGACATGGCTTTGATTCACGCGCTTTCAATGGCTGAGTCGATACGTACTGCTTATCCTGAAATGGACGTGTTAGTGAATACGGCAGGCGGAAGCTTTAAAAGTCAATTTAAAAAGGCAGATAAAAGTGGGGCTCGTTTGGCATTGATTTTAGGTGACGATGAAATGGCCAACAAAACAATTAGTATTAAAGATTTACGTAGTACAGCGGATCAAATTACCCTAGATAAAAATGGGCTAGAACAGTTTTTGAAAGATTATATAGAGTAAAGCGGGAGAGCGTTATGTCAGTATATATGACGGAAGAGGAACAGTTAGAATCGATAAAAAAATGGTGGAAGAAATACGGTAACTTGGTTACTATAATATTATCGTTGATACTCTTTGCTATTGCCGGATCTCGATATTTTAATTGGCATCAGGATAAATTGACTCAGCAAGCCTCTATAGCTTATGAGCACATGATGGTTGCTCTTTCAAATCAAAATACTAAAGCAGTTAAATCCTATGCTAATGAGCTAATCCATGACCATGCCAATACGGTTTATGCTGATGCAGCGCATATGACACTTGCCAAACTGTATGTATCTAAAAATAAATTGGATAAAGCAACTGAAGAGCTACAGACGGTAGCTACAAGTGGTAAAATGCTTGCCTTGAAACAAATCGCCAAGATTCGTATTGCACGAATTCTTGCTGCAGAAAAATCATATACTGATGCTTTAAAAGAGTTGACCAGTGTTGATGACACGACCTATCTGCCAGTTATTAATGAATTGAAAGGTGATATTTATGGCGCGACAGGACAATATCAAGAAGCCTTAAGTTCTTATAAGCTTGCTTTAGATGAGGTAAAAAAAAACGGAATGGGTAATTTATTTTTGGAAATGAAAACTAAAGAAGTGGCAAGTAAGTCTCACTCGATGATTTCTGAAGATAAAAAAGTAAAATCAGCATAACTACACTAGATGCACAATGAGGTTTTGTTTCATGAACGTTAAATTATTTGTTTTAATTCTTTGTGTCATAATCCAAGGATGTTCGAAACTTGATGATTATATGTTGGGTAAGGATAATACGCCTCAACCCAAAGAGCTTAAGGAAATTAAAGATAGGGTCAAAGTATCGCAAAATTGGAGTAAATCGCTTGGTAAAGCGCCTAAGAATAAAGAATATTTAAGACTTCAGACAGTTATTATTGGTGGTACTATTTACTTGGCGGATGCTAATGGCCTGGTACAAGCAGTTAATAAGCGTGATGGCGAGATCCAATGGTCAACTCCGTTAAAACATGGATTAGTCAGTGGTCCAACGGTGGCAGGTGGTTATATTGCTGTTGGTACAAATAACTCGTCTTTAGTCGTTTTAAATCAGTCCGATGGTAAAAAAGTATGGCAAGCCAAAGTAACAGGAGAGATTTTGTCACCTCCGGCGATTACAGGTAAGAAAATAATCGTAAAGACGATTGATGGAAAAGTGTATGCCTTTAATGCGGCAGATGGTAAACAACTATGGATGGAAGAGCATGGTTCGCCCAGCCTCATTTTAAAAGCAAGCTCATCGCCAATTGTTTTTGGTAAAGTAGTTCTTATCGGTTTTTCTGATGGAAAGTTAGATGCATTTGATATCGATACAGGACGTGTAATGTGGCAAAGGAGCATCGCTTATGCGTCTGGCCCTAGCGATGTAGAGCGGCTGGTTGATATAGACGCGGATCCAATTGTCGAAAATAATGTTGCTTATTTAGCGAGCTATCAAGGATATATTGGTGCATTGTCATTGTCTGATGGTCAGTTTCTTTGGAGAAAACCAGGTTCCGTTTATAAAAACATGTTATTGGCAGGGAATACGCTATTTATAACGGACAGTCATGATGTGATATGGTCTCTTGATAAACATACTGGTCGAGTGAATTGGAAACAAACTACGTTAAAAGCTCGTGTGCTTACTGAACCTGCACTGGTGAAAAATGATATCGTTGTCGGTGATAAGACTGGCTATTTGCACTTTATTGATTCACAGACGGGTGAAATTATAGGGCGTTCAAAAGTTTCTGGAGGGGTTAGCATTTCCCCTAGTGTGAATGGTAGAAACTTATATGTATTGACTGACAATGGAATGCTGAACCAATTATCTGTGAGCTAATAAATGATTCCTATGATTGCGCTTGTTGGGCGTCCTAATGTAGGTAAGTCAACTTTATTTAATCGATTGACTAGGACACAAGATGCCCTTGTTGCTGATTTTCCTGGCTTAACTCGTGACAGACAGTATGGTCAAGCTCAATATGATGATAAGCATTTTATCGTAGTTGATACTGGTGGAATAGGTGTTGATGATATTGCTGTTGACAATTTAATGTCGAAGCAATCAGAAATCGCGATTAATGAAGCGGATATTGTTCTTTTTTTGGTTGATGGACGTGCTGGGTTAACCGGTATTGATCAAAAAATTGCGAGTGATTTACGTAAGTTAAATAAAGAAGTACACCTCGTTGTTAATAAGACAGAGGGGTTGGATGATGATATTGTGTGTGCCGATTTTCAATCTTTAGGCATAGCGACAATTCACTCTATTTCTTCATCACATGGCAGTGGTATTCATTCGTTATTACATGAGATTTTATTACCTTTTACGCCACAAACTGAAAAAGCTGAAGAAAATAATCTAATTAAAATTGCCTTTGCTGGTCGTCCAAATGTTGGAAAATCGACTTTAATTAATCGAATATTGGGTGAAGAACGCGTTGTTGTTTATGATATGCCTGGAACCACGCGAGACAGTATTGCTATCCCTTTTACACGTGATGAACAAAACTATCTTTTGATTGATACTGCAGGTGTTCGTAGAAAGTCTCGAATTGATGAGAAAATAGAAAAATTTTCCGTTATTAAAACATTGCAAGCAATCGATGAATCTAAGGTATGTTTGCAACTTCTGGATGCTAAAGAAGGGCTTACGGAACAAGATATGAACTTACTCGGATTTATCATTGAATCTGGTAAGGCTTTAGTAATCGCTGTGAATAAGTGGGATGGATTAGATGAAGAACATAAAGAACAAGTAAAAAATGAATTATCCAGAAGACTTCACTTTGCGAGTTTCGCCAAAATCAGATTCATTTCTGCTTTGCATGGAAGTGGTGTAGGGGGCTTATTGAAAGATATTAATGAAGCCTACGCTTCTGCAACCCAATCATTCTCAACTCCTCGGTTAACTAGGTTGCTTCAAGACATCAGTACGAAGCATACGCCTCCTTGTGTCAACGGGCGTAGAATAAAATTGCGTTATGCCCATCTTGGAGGACATAATCCTCCCGTTGTTGTAATTCATGGAAATCAATTAGCTGACTTACCTGATAGTTATAAGCGTTATCTTAGTAATGAGTTTATTAAACATCTTGGTTTGATAGGAACTCCTTTAAAATTAGAGTTCAAAGGGGGAACTAATCCTTTTGCTGCTAAAAAAAATAAACTCTCTCAGCGCCAAGTGCATAAGAAAAGACGACTTATGAGTCATAAAAAGAAAGCAAAGTGCGCCACGAAAGTGCACGACCGCTAGTAGCTGAAAGTGCTACCGGGAAAGCGCGACCGAGCGCATTTCGTACTTAGCCTTGGGCTGTATGTGGTAACGCGTATGGTTAAGCGTAGGCAAAGGAAGTTGTAAGCC
>JBOFJV010000011.1:0-3299 GCA_051657005.1 Legionella sp.
AATGGAATCACAGAAGGGTTTCATCGTAAAATGAAAATCATTCAGCGAAGAGCTTATGGTTTTAGAAAATTTGAAAATTACAGAGTGCGTGTTAAGGTGCTCTGTGGGTGATTAGAGCTGCCACCTTAAATGGGAAAGATCCAAATAAATCCAAATATTATATATAAAATTTATTTTTTAATCAATTTGAAACGATTAATTCTAATACATTATCCATACAGAGATAAACTCACCCCGGATTGCACTCCAACACCACTACGAGTTACCATAGCCCCCACCTCCTGGTGTTTAGATAATGAAAACATCGCCTGGAAGCAGTTCCACTGGAGCACAACCACCTAATTCATCAATGCGACCATAGGCTCGTTGTACCCAATTATGACCTGGCAAACCAGACGCACATCCCTGCATTCCGTAAGGAGGAATCACACGATGGCTTGAAATAATATTGGCCGTCATTTTTTCTAAAAAACGAATTCTTCGAATGACGCCATCGCCGCCATAATACGCACCTGCCACACCGCTGTGTTTTCGAATCGAAAACTGCTCCAACACAACTGGAAAACGCCACTCCAGAATTTCTGGATCGGTAATATAGGTATTCGTCATGTGCGTATGTACTGCTGAAGCACCATCAAAAGTTGGTCCATCCCCTGCACCACCACATAGTGTTTCATAGTATTGATAATCCTGATTACCAAAGGTGAAATTATTGCAAGTGCCTTGCGAGGCAGCAACTACCCCCAGAGCCACAAGTAACGTATCCACAATGCATTGTGACGTTTCAACATTCCCGGCAACAACCGCTGCATGATAACTCGGATTGAGTATGCTTGGTTTGGGTATGATGAGATCAATTTGGGCAAAACACCCATCATTTAATGGAATTTTTTCAGCAATAAGACAGCGTAAAACATATAAAACAGCAGCCCTGCAAATCGCTGTTGTGGCATTAAAATTTCCCGGATGTTGTTCACAACTTCCTGTAAAATCAATTTGCGCTCGTTTTGTTTGTTGATTAATGGTGACCGCCACCTTAATTTGACTGCCATCATCTAAAGAATAAGTAAAGCAACCGTCTTTGAGATGGGCCAATAAACGCCTTACCGACAAAGCGGCATGATCACGTACGTGATTCATATAAGCGTGTACGACATCAAAACCAAATTAGTCGATTAAATCCAATAATCCTTGTACGCCACGTGCATTTGCTGCAATTTGTGCTTTGAAATCCTCGATATTTTGTTGTGGATTACGGGCAGGATATTGTGCTTTAGTGAGTAAGTTCCATGTTGCTTTTTCTAAAAAACGACCTTGATCCACAATCTTAACATTATGGATCAAGACGCATTCCTCATCAATAACGCTGCTTTTGGCGGGAATCGAGCCCGGAGTAATGCCACCAATATCGGCGTGATGTCCGCGTGATCCCACCAGAAATAATAACTGCATTCCTTGTTTATCAAAAACTGGAGTAATCAATGTCACATCAGGCAAATGTGTACCACCATGATAAGGAGCATTTAAGGCATATACGTCTTTTGGATGCATCTGCTTCTTACTTGCCAATACCTCTTTGACGCTTTCACTCATTGAGCCAAGATGTACTGGTATATGAGGCGCATTCGCAACTAATTCACCCTGTGCATCAAAAACTGCACAGGAAAAATCCAGTCGCTCCTTGATATTGACCGAACTTGCAGTGTTACGCAAAACTTCGCCCATTTGTTCCGCAATATTCATAAACCGATTATTAAACACTTCCTGCATGGCCGGATCGACTTTAGTTTCCAGTTTTTTAACTGCCAAGGGTAGATATCGCGTTAATATCAGATGGTTTTGCACAGTGACCTCAGCTTTCCAACCGGGCTCGACGACCGCAGTTGCATTTTCTTCCGTAATCAAGGCACACCCTTGAATGCAATCACCCGCGATAAGCGCTGTGCGTTGATAGATTGGCGTCTGATGAAAGGATCATTGAGTAAAGATTTTAACTGCATTGAGTTGGGGAATTTTAGTATCCATACGAATTTTTTCGGGTTCGTGAATCGATTCATCAAGCGTTTAACCAGGAACAAAACACTCAATAGAAATTGCTTCGATAACGAGGGATTTTTTTGGCGAAGCAAAACCAAATGTTTTGCGATGGTGTTCTACAAATAACTGACGCATGGACTTCATGGTTCCGAATGCAACCGGAAGCATCGTATCGGAGCCTTCATAACGTAAATGCACTTTTTGTGTGCGACGTATTTTTCTACTCAAAAACTCTTGAGATTTTAATTCCGCTCGTGCATTTTGCTCCATTTTTGCAAATTTGGGGCGCAAAAACGAAATGATTTCACGCTGAAGGGGCATTTCAATCGCTTGCTCACGAAGTACACGCACCTCAGCTAACCCCATTCCATAAGCAGAAAGCACACCGGCTAAATGATGAATTAAGATCTTGGTAATACCTAAGTTATCAGCAACCCGACATGCATGCTGACCAGCAGCACCGCCAAAACAATTTAAGACATACTGTCGTACATCATAACCTCGTTGTACTGATATTTTCTTAATTGCATTTGCCATATTTTCTACAGCAATATCAAGATAGCCTTCTGCCACCTGTTCTGCTGTTTTTTATTGTTAGTGGTGTGTTGAATTTTTTTGCTAAAACATCAAAATGCTTGCGCACTGTGGTGACATCAATTTCCTGATTCGCTGTCGGACCAAAAACTTTTGGGAAAAATTGCGGTTGTATTTTGCCGAGCAGCACATTGCAATCAGTAATGGTGAGTGGACCACCACTGCGATAACAGGCATGGCCAGGATTTGCTCCAGCAGATTGGGGACCTACGGTATAACGTTGCCCATCGAATTGAAGAATTGACCCACCACCTGCCGCGATGGTGTGAATCCTCATCATCGGTATCCGTATGTGCACACCGCTAAATTCATAGTCGTAACTGCGCTCATATTCTCCTACAAAATGAGACACATCGGTTGATGTCACACCCATATCAAAACCAATCACCTGCTCAAATCCGGCAAGTTGGCTGGTTTTAATCATGCCAATAACACCGCCTGCAGGGCCTGAAAAGAGGCTGTCTTTGCCTTGAAAGCGTTGTGCATTCACTACCCACCCATTCGATTGCATAAAAAACAAAGGAATTGCTAGCTGGTAGAGTTAACCAGTCACCTGGCCAACCCCCCATTTAGAACCCATCGTGCCCTACTAAGGCAATGGGCTCAAGACAATTTCATTACATACTCATACCTTATCAATCAGAACAATCGGTGCATTATTTTTGCAT
>JBOFJV010000012.1:0-3629 GCA_051657005.1 Legionella sp.
TTAGTATACTATGGGTTTTTTTGGCCTCCATGGATCGCCACCAAGACGTTATCTTTTGTCACGACAGCGTTTCTTTCCCCTTCGAGGCTTTTATGATCTTGGTGGATCTGCAAGGGTGATTCTAATGCAGATTTTGGGCCGTTCAGTTAATTTTGAAATTTAACACAAAAAAACATGTCAAGTATTTTTTGATTTTTTTGATTTTTTTCAATTTTTTTCTAAATATAGTTCGTTCACCCCTGTACGACACGCAGTGGCGTATAGGGGTGAGTAGTTACGATGAATGAAACAATGGACATAGCAGAATTATTGGCTTTTTCAGTAAAGAATAAATCTTCAGATTTGCATTTGTCTGCAGGATTACCTCCAATGATTCGCGTGGATGGATATTTACGTAAAATTAATTTACCTGCTTTGGAACATAAAGACGTCATTAAAATCATTTACGATGTAATGAATGATCGTCAAAGAAAAGAGTTTGAGGAGTTTTTAGAAACTGATTTTTCTTTTTAAATAAGCAATCTTGCTTGTTTCAGGGTGAATGTTTTTAATCAATTGCGTGGCGCAGCTGTAGTATTTCGTACGATTCCTTCTACAATTCTAAGCATGAGTGATTTAGGTTTACCACCTATTTTTGAGGAAATGTCCAGTTACCCTAAATGGCTGGTTCTCGTTACAGGGCCTACTGGATCGGGAAAAAGTACTACTTTAGCTGCGATGATCGATTACATCAATTAGAGCCGTTATGATCATATTTTAACGGTTGAAGATCCTGTGGAATTTTTCCATCAAAGTAAAAAAAGTTTGCTCAATCAACGTGAAGTACATCGTGATACTCTTAGCTTTAATGCAGCATTACGTTCTGCTTTACGTGAAGATCCAGATGTTATTTTAGTAGGGGAGCTACGTGATTTAGAAACCATGTGCCTCGCGATGACCGCTGCTGAGACTTGGCATTTGGTTTTTGGGACTTTACATACAAACTCAGCGACGAAAACCATCAATAGGATTATTGACGTGTTCCCCTCAGAGGAAAAATCAATGGTCCGTTCTATGTTGTCTGAATCGTTGCAAGCGGTAATTGCGCAAACGTTATTGAAGAAAAGTGGGGGTGGTCTGGTTGCGGCTTTAGAAATTATGATTTGTACCGGCGCTATTCGCAACCTGATTCGTGAAGATAAGGTAGCTCAAATGTATTCTCCATTCAAACAGGACAGGCGAAAGGAATGCAAACTTTAGATCAGCATTTAACGGAGTTAGTGAAGAAAAATATTATCTCACGCCATACAGCTCATGAAGTTGCGATAGATAAAACGTTATTTCAAAAGATGTAGGCGCCAACTACGAGACTAAAATCCCTCTCCCATGGATGGGAGAGGGCTAGGGAGAGGGTAGATTACGCGTTTTTCTGAATTTCAATCAGTTGCGGAATTCCTATTTCAGCTAATGCAATCATAGTGTTTAATTCTTCGCTATTGAAGTGCTTGTCTTCTGCCGTACCTTGAACTTCGATGAAATGTCCTGCTTCATTCATGACGATATTCATGTCTGTTTCAGCAAGTACATCTTCTGCATAATCCAAATCAAGAACAGCTTGACCTCGATAAAGTCCTACAGAAACCGCAGCAATGTAATTAAATGTGGGCATTTTGCGTATTTTTTCTCGTTCGACCATCCAGTTTATTGCATCTCGCATCGCAACACAGGCCCCCGTAATCGCTGCAGTTCGGGTACCACCATCAGCCTGAATCACATCGCAGTCCAAGGTAATGGTATTTTCACCTAAGAATTTTAGATCCACACAAGCTCTTAGAGAACGTCCGATGAGACGTTGAATTTCCATTGTTCGACCACCTTGTTTGCCTTTAGCTGCTTCTCTTTCAGTACGACTGTGCGTTGCACGTGGGAGCATGCCATATTCTGCAGTAACCCAACCTTGGTTTTTTCCTTTAATAAAACGCGGAACTCCGTCAGTGACTGACGCATTACATAATACTTTGGTTTGTCCAAATTCAACAAGAACAGAGCCTTCTGCATGTTTGGTGTAGTTTCGAGTGAGTTTAATAGGTCTTAACTGATTGGCTTCACGGTTACTGGGACGCATTAGATAATCCTCGCAAAAAATCAAGATTATAGCGCTTAACTCGTGGAGTTGCATCTTATCTGTTGATGGAGCGAACTTTTTTGTGTTCAAAACTAATGAATTTTGTTTTTAAAAATCATATTGACCAATATTGTTTCATTATGTTAACTTAAGTTCTGAATTATTTTTTTTATCCATTATGAATAATCGTAGCCTTAAAATAAGCGGTGCCTTGTCTGTAGATTCATCTACACGCACGCTATTGGTCTACGAGTTCGGCTCTGTTTTAAACCTTTCTTCTTTAGGGATTTTTCTCTTACCTTCCTTTCCCTAGGGTGGCCATTGTTCATTATCCGCACCTCTCTAGGGAGAGGAGGTATCAGCGGGTAATGAATTCATTGACATAACTCTTGGAGAAAAATATGACTCAAACCAAATTGGAGACGCATAAAAAAGAGGCGCAATTTACAGAAAAGAAAAAAGATCTTACCGTGATGCAGAGTATTTTTTCTGGAAGTGTGACGGGTGCTTTTTAAGTTTTTGTTGATCATCCTTTGTGGTCAATAAAAAAACGCTTGCAAAAAGGAGAACCTTTTACTTTAAATACACAGGTAGTTTATCGAGGCATCTTGCCAAATGCAGCAAGTATGATCTCAATAATCGCAGTGCAAGTAGGTTTAAACAGCTTTTTCCAAAATTGGTTTTTTGGCAACAAATACGAGTTGACGGATCGTCAGCGTTTGACAAGTGCGTTTGCTGCTGGAGTTGGTTACGCTGTGATAAGTTGCCCTACAGAAATGGTGATGACTCACCAGAAAAATAGTTTTTTCTCGGCAGGTAAGCACTTGGTAAACCACGGTGGATGGAGTCGTCTTTATACGGTAATGTTAGCAACCATGTTGCGAGAAGGAATGTTCTCCACATTTTTTGGCAGTTACACCGGCATTGAAAGACAGAATGAAAGAATATGGCTCCAATGATTACTTTGCTTCCTTATTATCGGGTTTGACCGCAGGAGTAGGAGCAACGATTGCGTCGCAATGGTTGGACGTTATAAAAACCACCCAACAATCCTCTGTGGCAAAACCCGATGGCTTTTTTAAGACAGCGCAGACACTTTACACATCAGCCGGAGCCTATGGATTTTTTAAAGGGACTCTACCTAGAGGGCTGCGAGTGATGTCTGCAGTGACGCTCATTAGTTGGATGAACGAAAAGATGTCAAATCTGTTATCGTAAAGTCAGGAAACTGAAGAGAGTGCTACTCTGGTGAAGACATGATTTAAGTAATAGCTTCTACTGTCTGGGTTAATTTATTTAACCAGGACTACAGTCAACGGTGGATGAATAATTTTAAGACAGGTAAACCACTAGTTTGACTAGTGAGACTCTCAATGCTTAGCCTTAAGATTTAGTGACGATGATGTCAAAATACAGCTGTGTACTTGACGGTTTCACAGGAGAGTAATTATGACAACATCATCGTATGAGAGTTTAAGTCACTCGAAATATGACTGTAAATACCATGTAGTGTTTGTACCGAAAT
>JBOFJV010000013.1:0-5787 GCA_051657005.1 Legionella sp.
AAATGGTGTCAAAATTTCTGTACGAAGCCAAGAGGATAATATTTAATTGGCTCAATAGGCGGAGTCAACGCAAGTCGTTCGACTGGAATAAATTCGACCTATTCGTAAAGAAGCATCCACTACCAGATGCAAAAATAATGCACCGCTTGTTCTGATTGATAAGGTATGAGTATGTAATGAAATTGTCTTGAGCCCATTGCCTTAGTAGGGCACGATGGGTTCTAAATGGGGGGTTGGCCAGGTGACTGGTTAACTCTACCAGCTAATATTTGGATTATCTGTTGCTCCGGCAGCGATTGTAGAGGGTTTTGCTGTGTTTATATTTGTATTTGCTCTGGTATTAAGTAATGGCATATAGGAGTCTTCTATGGAACCAAAGCAAGATAAGGCTGCGAATCTTATTTCTCAAGGTGTTGAAACGTTAATTGAACGACTCAAACAAGACGGCGTTGATGCTGGAAAAGAAGAGGCGACGCGATTAATTCGTGAGGCGCAAGAGAAAGCCAATAAAATACTGAATGAGGCTAAGGCCAAATCAAAAACAATGATGGAAGGCGCTCATCAATCGATTCAACAAGAAAAGAAAGCTGCTGCAGATGCATTACAACTGGCAGCACGAAACATGCGGCTTGAGTTGCGGCAAAATTTAATTGACCGGTTTACTCAAGAGGTCAGACGCCTTGTGCATAAGGAGCTCTATGCAAAGGATATGCTGCGTCAATTAATTCTCATTGTTGCAACGGATACGGCAGAACAACTCCATGCATTTAAAGCAAAACATATAGAAATTGAATTGCCAAAAAGAAGACTCGATTTCGATGAGATTAGGAAAAATCCTGAGTTGTTGGCAAAAGATCCCTTGAAAATACTGGTCCAAAGCTTGACGTAACACATGCTTCGAGAGGGTATGAATGTCAATGTACAGCAAGAGGAAAACAAAACAACCTGGATTAAAGTACATCTTGTTGATGCAGAAATTGTTTTGGACTTAACAGAAGATGCTGTGAGTAGTTTATTAATCAAACACATGCAGCCTCGATTTCGAGCACTCTTGGAAGGATTATTACAATGAGTTCTCAATACTATACTGTCGTATGCAGTTTGCCGCGAATAAGTGCACATTTCAAAATTGAGGAAACACCGATTTCCAGGCTGCAACTGGAAAAACGCCTTAAACTGTTGCCTGCGGAAAAATATACGGTTGCCTTTACTTTGGAGTTCTTAATGTGGACGAGTTGGTTTATGCCGTATCACTCCGTGACCGACCTAAGAAATGCGTTTCAAGATGTGGTGCGTACACAATCACCTTTTTTGCGCGATATGCTTATCTGGTTTTTTGATTTACGCAGTGTGATCGCGGCGCTGCGTATGAGAAATGACACGAAGGAGCCTCCGGAAAATTCTCAAGAATACTGGATTACCCAGTGGGAGCACAAATTGATTCGAAACTGGAGTGAACCGGATTTTGGCTTAAAGGCTATCTATCCTTGGTTTCCTAAAATGACTCAAGACATTGCTCGCAAAGATACGGTTGCTGTCGAACAATTTTTATTAGCATCTATTTGGAAGTATCTATCAGTCATTGAAACCGGGCATTACTTTGATTTTGAAGCAATTATTATTTACGTACTGCGCTGGAATATTATTCATTATTGGTCACAATTTAATAAAGAAAAGGCATTGACGTGTTTGAATGAGTTGTCAAATTTATTGTTAAGCCAACAATTACCCAAAGAAGTTATCTTGAACGACAAAGGGAGCGTGTCATGAAAGATAAACTGTATCAAAACGTGGTTGATGATGCGAGAGTTATCGCAATTCAGGAAGGAATTGTGCGCATTCAGCAAAAAGGCTCAAAGCCCATCATCAAAAATGAAATCATTTATATTTGCCCGCACCATCAAGACGGAGCCATGCAGCAACGAATTATGGCTGAAATATTACACGTGAAAGGGAACACCTCGATTGCGCAAGTGTTTGAAGAAACCAGTGTAATTGCCATAGGAGATCGTGTTGAACAATCGGGGGAACAACTCTCTGTGACTTTAGGCCCAGGCTTATTGGGGATGATCTATGATGGTCTGCAAAATCCATTACTTAATTTTGCGAATAAATACGGTTATTTTCTACCTCTAGGCGTACGGGAAGAGGCACTTGATCTTGAAAGGCAATGGGTTTTTTCCGCCTCTGTTCGCACCGGGGACACAGTAAATGGCGGCAGTCTTTTAGGCGTCGTGCAGGAAGGTCGTTTTACGCATAAGATTATGGTTCCCTTTGATATGGGAAACAACATCACGGTGGAGTGGATACAACAAGGAACCTTTACTGCAGATACCCCCATAGCAAAACTGGTCGATGCAGAAAATAAAGTACGTGAAGTCAGCATGTTGCAAAAGTGGCCCGTACGATTTTCAATTGCGCAATCCTTAATGAAAAATGGTGTTGCTGAACGTCTCTATCCCAGTGAGACCATGATGAGTCCTTTGCGCTTGGTTGATACTTTTCCCCGATCGCACGTGGAGGTACTGCGTGTATTCCTGGGCCGTTTGGTGCAGGAAAAACGGTTTTGCAAAATTTGATTGCGCGTTATTCTGATGTGGATATTGTCATTATTGTGGCGTGTGGTGAGCGTGCAGGTGAAGTTGTCGAAACAATTACGGAGTTTCCAAAGCTTGTTGACCCCAAAATAGGGGGAACGCTTATGGATAGAACTATTATTATATGCAATACCTAGTCAATGCCAGTCGCGGCTCGTGAAGCCTCTATTTATACCTGGATTACGCTAGGTGAATATTATCGACAAATGGGTTTTAACGTATTGCTGATTGCTGACTCAACCTCACGATGGGCGCAAGCGATGCGAGAAACCTCTGGACGTATGGAAGAAATTCCTGGAGAAGAAGGCTTTCCTGCCTATTTAGACAGCAGTATTCGATGGCTCTATGAGCGCGCTGGACTTGTACTTTGTGGCGATCAAAAAATAGGGAGCCTCACCATCGTGGGTACGGTTTCGCCTGCTGGCGGAAACTTTGAAGAGCCAGTGACTCAATCGACTTTAAGTTCGGTCAAAACATTTATTGGCTTAAGTTATGATCGTGCTTATAAACGATTTTATCCGGCTGTAGATCCTTTAATTTCCTGGTCACGCTATTTTGAACAGCTTAAACCCTGGTTTGAAACCCATCTTGAACCGACCTGGATTACCAATGTCATGGCGATAACCCAGTTGCTGCATCAAGGGCAAGAAGTTTTTAATATGAGGCAAGTAACGGGCGAAGAAGGAATCACCATGAGAGATTACATTATTTATCAAAAATCGCTGATGTTTGATATCACCTATTTGCAACAAGATGCTTATGACCCCATCGATGTGGCTGTACCAATGAACCGACAAAAATAATTTTTTAATCTTCTGTTTGACATTATTACAAAGGAATTTGAATTTGCTGAGAAAAAAGAGGCGCGCGATTTCTTTGTGAAACTGACCGGGTTATTAAAAAATTTAAATTACACGTCACTCAATTCGGATGGTTATAAAAATTATTACACTAATGTGATTCAATTGACTCAATTAGAGTGAGTCAATTGCCTTCATATTTTGCAAGCATCGATGTTCTCGATAACTAAGGAAGTGCGTCAAATGAAAAAAATCAGATTAGTCGTATTGGGATGTGTTTTAATCTGCTTTTCACCCTGGTCTATGGCGACGCAAACCAATAATCTGCAGGTGTTAGAGGCTAAAATGGATCAAGCAGAAATTGATCTCAGTAACCCGAAAAACACCCCCAACGCATGGGAATTAACCGTAGAAATCGCACGCATAGTTAAAGAGCATCCTGAGTCCGATGACGGTGAATTTGCTGAAGGAATTATTGATGTAGTGGCCAGGTTATTAACCAAATAATGGAACGATGCCATCCCCTACCTTATCGGCAAGAAGAGCACCGCCTCTTTCGTCAGTTTTTTGTGGATCACGTCAATGAACTCACTGATCCTAAAGATTTAAAAGTGATTATGAAAAATGTCTTAAAAAATTGTGATCGAAATAAATACCCCATCTGCCAGCAATTAATCACAAAAATTAAAAAAGTATGCCTTGATATAAGAACTTAGGGGTCAAGTCTTTTGATAAGGGCTATTTCAGTCGATTATCCAAAAGCCGTTTATCAAAAGACTTGACCCCTATGTTCGGTGAAGCATTGTAGGTAACTGGCCAATGTTTGTTTTTTAAAGAGTGCAACCGCTTCATCCCAGGAAATCGCGCGATTGTATTTCAACGTTTCGAGTATCAGAATGATTGATAATGCGACTTCAGAAACACGCTCATTTTTGCTGTTGGCATACTGAATCCCATCAAACAAAATGGCATTGATTTCGGCGTACGTAAGCGGCGTACGTTTTCCATAGTGTTTTAACCAATAGTCGCTCTTTAGTGCCTCCTTCACGTGCATTTCAATAAGATAGGTTGCTCGACCAATCATCTTTAAATTACTTGGGTGCACATAGGTCATGGTGTTGCCAACAACCAGCCCTAACTTGGTCATCACCGCAGTGGAGTGGGCATTTAAAACCATTTTTAACCCAATTTGCTGATTGAGTCCTAACGGCCCTTGGTCAGGGAGCACTATGTTGACCATGTCCAGATGAGCTCTTCCTTTTGTAAGGGCTAGAGTCTGTTGCGGTGACAATTTATTATCGGTAAGAAGCACACAAACGATTGGGCTTTTTATCTTGGTAAATAAATCAATCCACTGCGAAAAAATGAGGTCATTTACCTGTTCGCCGGGCAATAGGATAAGGACACCTAAATCTCCCGTTTGCAGCTGGGCTTTTTTGATGTTTGATGCCGAGAAAGAGAAATCATATAAATTCTGTTGCTCGTTGCCTGCGTTTTTTAAGCTGCGTAACGCCGTTTCTTGTAAATAAGGATCAGCAATTTCTTGTTTAAATGGCGTTTCAAAAAACAGCGGATCCAAACCAGAAAATGGTCGGTACAATAAAGCAAGCCAGGCCATTTGTTTATTTTCTGCAGGTGTCCAGACATGCACCCATGACATTTTTTTGGGAGCTTGAATGGTGTCCAGTGTGGATAAACTAAAAGTTGGGGCACGCTCTGTAACGTCCGTAAAAACTTGCAGTAATGCGTTTTTTGCGAAATAAACGGTTTGATGAGACGATGCGTAAGTTTGTGCTTCCATGGCGGTCCACCGGCTGATTTGTGGTGCGGCGTTGTAAATTGCTTTTTGAATCGCAGCAAAACTCAAGAGTCGCTTTTGCAAGGTCATTGCTTCATCAAATCCGAGCTCTTTCAGTTCGTCATCAGAAAGAGAGGGTTTTAAAACATGGTATAACGCGTCTTCCAATAGAATTACCATTAGAAAAAGCTCGCTTGTTGTCGCTTGCATGCGTGTTGAGCAAGTAATTGCTTGTGGTCCTGTAGTTAAATTAATTTTTATAATGTCAGGATTTTGAATCACTTCATTACTTCTACTAAATGGTTTAAGTTTTGCATCAGGATTGTTGTAAATAAAATAAAGATTTTTTGGCTCTTTCCCATTTAAGGGGGCATCTCTAATCACCCACAGAGCACCTTAACACGCACTCTGTAATTTTCAAATTTTCTAAAACCATAAGCTCTTCGCTGAATGAGTTTCATTTTACGATGAAACCCTTCTGTGATTCCATTTGATTTACTAAACCGCCACATTCTGGCGACTTCATATTTCCAAGCTCCCATGGTCTTACCCAATGAAGCTAAAGCCTTAAAAGCACTTTGCTTTAATTCAG
>JBOFJV010000014.1:0-9267 GCA_051657005.1 Legionella sp.
CGCTTCTGGGCTCGTGGCTATGCTGTTTCTACCGTGGGTTTTGAGGAATCTAAACTTAGGGAATATATTCAAAATCAGGAGCAGCTCGATAAAACGAGAGGTGCTGATGAGAAAGGTAATTTTTAAAGTTAGTTTGAACTAATCGCCGGCAGCCCTTGTGGCTGCTCACCACCGTCAAGCCACCTGCTTTGCGGGTGCGGTCTGACTCGTTGCTCCTCATTTTCTTCTCTTTGCAGTAAGTCAGGTTCGGAGAAGAACTCAGCTGATCTTTTGCGCTTTTTCTCATTCTAACGAGATAGCATATGTTTCTATATCACTAAGGCATGATTGCAAATGCTGATCTTCTTTATCGCGATTTTTCTGGAACTCATACCATGCCTCGCGAGTAAGTTGATTGAGTGTCTTTAATTCACTACTTAAGGAATTTGCATCATAAAGTTGATTTAGAAAAAGAGAAGTCAATTGGTCCATATGAGTAGAAAATGTCCTTATTCTCTGAACATCGGTTTTTTGCGCCCCATACATGATTAATTGATTGAGGCTCTGATATAACGCTCTTATTTTATTAGATTGCTCCAACAATCGAATGATATGTTTTTGTCCAATAATTTCTGCAATATCAAAAGAAGTCATTGAAATGAATTGAGGATGCTGGCCTTGCGCCAATTTTTGCGTGACAAACGCTTGCATCCTAATCAGTACCTCTTCGCCACGATTTTGTGCAAATTCCATTAATTGTTCTTGAGAAGAGACGTAAGGTAAGGTCAAATCAGCACCATACTTTATTAATGTAATAAGCGCAGCTACATGGCCGTTTTGGGCGGCAATCAATGCCAGAGTCGTTTCGTTTTTATTGATTTGATTGAGATTAATGTATTTCGCCAATTGAGCAAGCACTGCAACATGGCCATTGTGATCTGCAATAAAAGCAGGGGTTATGTCTGCATCGTCAGTTGCATCAAGATTGGTGTTCAGTTCAGTAAGTTCACCAATTACATCAGCATGACCAAAAGTTGCGGCAATAAATGCGAGATTATAGTGTTCTGAACGTTGAGCAATTTCTTCAGTGATTTGATGCGTTTCTTTTAATGAGGCCAGTTCTTCTTTTAACTCTGCAATAAAAGGATAGTTACCTGTGGTAAACAGGGAAGTATTAAAAGCGATATAGGTACTATTATGGAGCTTAAATCCAAGCACAATGAGTTGAGCCAGTTTTTCAGTATCTGAAAAATGAAATGTTTTAGGAGGATATTGATTAATATCCATCATTTTCCATCCTCGCCATGAAGTATAAGTCAGTGCAATAGTATGACAGGCATTCGATAAAACAATTCCATAGGGAGTATTTGGAGCAAATGCATGGCTTTCTATGGATAGAAACAGTTCATCCAAATAGTTTTTAATTTAAGCTTCATTATAAATCATAGGTTCAGAATAAATTTCAACCAAGCCACCCACTGCACGAATTGTATCTGAGGCGGCGAAATGAGAAATGGTTTCAATATGTTGTTGATGCAAATTCTATGTAGTGTTGAACAGTGGTTTGTGAGTGTAATGGTGTTGATAGAGTTCTATGCTGTCATAAAAAGCAAGGATATCAAGTGCTTCTTTATCACGTGTGGTGAGATTTATTCCTTTTTTCGCTTTGGCGTCATTGATTGCTTGGGGTAGCGAGTTTCCCTCTGTAACGATACGGTTTACTCGCGCATCACATAATTCTTCATCATCTAAAAAGCACGCTTCCAACCAGCGTAATGAGGATCCCCTACAACATCCATCACGCATTTTTGTATAGTTCAGGTTCAGAAAGAGTGTGAGTAAATAAAACTGGATGTCCATTTAATTATCAGCTTGTTTTCATATTGTTCATTATAGTTGATATTTAATAATGCTATATTCTAGCAAGCTATCTCTGTCCAATCGCTTGAAATTGGGGTATATTCGCCCAAGGTTTATTCATTGGTATTCTGTATGTTACAAAGTATGACAGCATTCGCACGAGTGCAAAAACAGATTGATGAAGGTAATTTTTGCTGGGAAATTAAATCGGTAAATCATCGGTATTTGGATGTTTCGTTTCGTCTACCTGAATCGTTTCGATTTATAGAGCCTTATTTGCGTCATGTTTTGCGGGATAAAATAAATCGTGGAAAACTGGAGTGTCAACTTAAATACCACGATACAAGTTCTAATAATCAGTCTATGCTTATAAATATAGGCATGGTAAATGCATTAGTCGATTTGAGTAATCAGTTATCCGCATCACATCACTTACCCAATGACTTAGGGATAAGCTGCGTACTTTCATGGCCTGGAATTGTGCAAGCGAGCGTACCAGATATGGATGTGGTGGGGGAACATGCTCTTGTTTTATTTAAAGAATCAATCGAACAGTTAATCCAAATGCGTGAAACAGAAGGTGGTGCATTAAAACCCCATATAGAAGGTCGTCTAAGTGAGATGACCCATGAGGTAGAGCGAGCACGTTCTATAGTTTCTCGACAAGCCGCGTCAGTTAAAGAGAAACTGTTGAATCGATTGCAGTCGATCCAACTGGAAGTACACGAATCCCGTATAGAACAAGAAATCGCCTTAATCCTAACGCGTCTTGATGTTAGCGAAGAATTAGATAGACTACAGACTCATCTTGATGAGGTGAGTCGAACGCTAAATTGCGATAAAATAGCGGGAAGGCGTCTTGATTTTTTGATGCAGGAATTAAACAGGGAGGCGAATACGCTAAGTTCGAAATCCGACTCCACGGAGTTAACACGCAGTGGCGTGGAAATGAAAGTCTTAATTGAGCAAATGCGTGAGCAAATTCAAAACATTGAGTGAGTATGATTGTGGGTGATTATTCAGGTAATTTATTTATTGTTGCTGCACCTTCTGGAGGGGGCAAGACAAGTTTAGTAAGAAATTTAGTAGAAACTCTTGATGCAATTGAAGTCTCCATTTCGCATACTACGCGGGCAATGCGACCTGGAGAAAAGCATGGGGTGGATTATTTTTTTGTTGATGAAAGTGAATTTACTCAGATGATTGATGATTGTGCGTTTTTAGAGCACGCTCGCGTTTTTAATCATCTTTATGGAACATCAATGGTGAAAATTGCCAAGCGCTTAGAGAATGGAATTGATGTGGTATTGGATATAGACTGGCAAGGCGCAGAACAAATTAGACGCTCTTTCCCTGCTGCGGTGAGTGTTTTTATTGTCCCACCGTCTTTAGATGTGCTAAAACAGCGGTTATTAAACAGACGGCAAGATAAAGATGAAGTGATTAGTGATCGCATGAAAAAGGCTCAGGATGAATTAAGCCATTATCATGAGTTTGATTACTTAATTGTTAATGATAATTTTGAAAAAGCAGCGATGGAATTGATGGCTATTGTGATTGCCAATCGCCTGCGCATTGAGAGACAGGTAAATAAACAATCAAAATTGCTTTCTTTCCTGATGTCATCACAGTAAAATGTGAAGTTTTGCTACCGGAGAATGAGTTATGGCACGAGTTACAGTTGAAGATTGTTTAGAACATGTTTCAAATCGATTTGAACTGGTTATGGTAGCCACTAAACGTGCGCGACAAATTGCGGTTCGAGGTGATCAACCTATGGTTGAATGGGAAAATGATAAACCTACTGTAGTTGCTTTGCGTGAAATAGCAGAAGGTCTTATTACCCCGGAAATTTTGGATAAAGAATAATTAAGATTTTGTCAGGGTAGCCTAATTTTGCAAAGATCATATGGATCATAGCCTGGGTCAGCGAAGCGGAACCCGGGTTTAAGTGTTCCTGGTTCCGCTTCGCTGCCCCAGGCTAAAAATCTTTATTTAGGTAAGGATATTTCTTTGTGCAAAGCAGTGTGGCACTGGATGCCCTATACTGTAAATAAGAGGTACGGTAATGTTAGATACTAGGGAGTTCTGCGTGAGCTACTTTAATGAGCTCGATGAAGAGCTCAAATGCTATCTTGAGCAGTCACAAATAGAAAAATGTTACCAAGCCTATTTGGTTGCTGAAAAGGCGCATCATGGTCAAATGCGTCGCTCTGGAGAACCCTACATCACTCATCCTGTTGCAGCTGCTTTGATTCTAGCCCGCATGCGTCTTGATTATCAAACCATTATGGCCACTTTGCTTCATGATGTGGTTGAAGATACCTCAGTAAGTAAAGAAGATTTAACGCGTCAATTTGGTGAAGAAGTCACCTCTCTTGTTGATGGCGTTACAAAACTAACTAAAATCAAGTTCGAATCTCGAGCTGAGGCTCAGGCGGAAAATTTCCGTAAAATGGTTTTAGCAATGGTTAAAGACATTCGGGTTATTATTGTAAAATTGGCAGATCGTTTACATAATATGCGAACCCTTGGTGCAATGCCTTATGCAAAACGCCGACGTATCGCAATAGAAACTCTAGAAATTTATGCCCCAATTGCTAATCGCTTAGGGATGCACTCAATCTATGTAGGTCTTGAAGATTTGGGTTTTCAGGCCTTATATCCAATGCGTTATCGAGCCATTAAATCAGCAGTAGAAAAATCGCGTGGCAATCGTCGTGAGTTAACCCAAACTATCGAAAGAGATTTACAAATGGCTTTGGCCCAGTTAAATATCCCCTATGAACAAGTATTTGGCCGACAAAAGCACTTGTACAGTATTTATCGCAAAATGCGTCAGAAAAAAGCCTCATTTACTGAGATTACTGATGTTTTTGCATTCCGTGTCATTACAGAAGATATTGATTCTTGCTATCGGATTTTGGGGGCGTTGCATTGTACTTATAAGCCTGTTCCCCAACGTTTTAAAGATTATATTGGTATACCCAAAGCCAATGGATATCAATCATTACACACCACATTATTTGGTCCTTTTGGCGTGCCTCTTGAAGTGCAAATTCGTACGCGTGATATGGATAAGGTCGCAGACAATGGGGTGGCAGCACATTGGATTTATAAATCGTCGGGTCTAGAAGTCAATGAAGCGCAATTACGAGCTCGAGAGTGGGTACAAAGTCTCTTGGAAATGCAACGAAGTACAGGAAACTCTTTAGAATTCATTGAAAACGTAAAAATTGATTTATTTCCTGACGAAGTGTACGTCTTTACTCCTAAGGGACATATTATGGAATTGCCCAAAGGAGCAACACCTGTGGATTTTGCTTATTCAGTCCATTCGGGAGTTGGTAATAGTTGTGTTGCTGCAAAAGTAAATAGGAAATTAGTCCCACTCAGCATTCCTTTGTCTAACGGACAAACCGTTGAAATTATTACTGCTCCAGGAGCTCATCCAAATCCCTCGTGGTTAAATTTTGTCGTTACTGGAAAAGCACGTTCTAATATTCGTCATTTCTTAAAAAGCCAACAAAATACTGAATCCATTAGTCTAGGAAAGCGTTTATTGGAGCAATCTTTAAATGAGTTATCGAGTGATTACGCCAAAGTGCCTCCAGAATCATTACAGGCTTTATTAAGTGACTTGCACTATAAAACGATGGATGATTTGCTGTTCGCAATTGGCATAGGCAATCAAATGGCGATGGTGATTGCGAAACGATTAGTGGTAACCCAGGATGCCAATGAGCTGGATAAAGGTGTTAAAGCTGCACATCCATTAGCAATTAAAGGAACTGAAGGAATGGTGGTGCAATTTGGGGAATGTTGCCAACCGATTCCAGGTGACAGTATTGTTGGAAAATTCCAGCAAGGGCGTGGAATTATTGTTCATAGCAGTGATTGTGCGACTTTAAAAAATTCACGTTCTAATCCAGAGCAGTTTATAGCGCTGCGTTGGGATGAAAAAGTTGAAGGTGAATATTTGGTTGATATTACTGTTGATGTAGTCAATGAGCGCGGGGTACTCGCAGCATTAGCCACTGCCATTGCTGAGGCAGGCTCAAATATCGGTAATATCAACGTAGATCCACGAGATGGTCGTCATAATGCCGTTACATTTTCAATTAGTGTCGTTGATAGAACGCATTTGGCTCGAGTCATGCGTCGACTTCGGGCAAACAAAGTAGTGATGCGTCTTTATAGAAAAAAACAAGGGGATAATTAATGCGACCTATAAATACCAAATTGGCTCCAGAAGCTATTGGAACCTATTCACAAGCAATGCAGTGTGGGGAGACCGTATATCTTTCGGGACAAATACCACTTGATCCGGTAAGCATGCAAATATGCAGTGATGACATTAAATTGCAAATTACGCAGGTTTTAGAAAATTTATCGGCGGTGTGTGAAGCTGCTGGTGGCAGTTTAGCAAAAATAGCAAAATTGAATGTCTATCTTACTGATTTACGCCATTTTCCGTTAGTGAATGAAGCAATGAGTCGTTATTTTGCCGCACCTTATCCTGCCCGAGCCGCAATAGGCGTTACTGCTTTACCGCGTGGCGCGCAAGTTGAAATGGATGGGATTATGGTTTTATCTTCAAAGTAATCCACTCAAGTCATGGTATTAATTTAAGAAAACACTCTAGGCCTAGTCTGGGTGAAGCGTCTGCTTCTCGAGTTTCTCTCAGTCTACGTCTCGCGGCTTGTCCGCAGGGCCCAGCGTTTTAGCGAATATCTATAGGTCACGCGGACAAGCCGCGGGACCTAGAACTGCGGCGCTGGACCAGGGAATCCAGTTATATATTTAATTATAGAGTTCATTTATGAGTATTATTTCACTTCATGACGTATCCCTGAATATCGCAGGTAACCAGCTATTGGATAAAGCGAATTGGCAGATACACCCTCAAGATCGTATTGCATTGGTTGGGCGAAATGGAGCAGGAAAATCCACTCTTCTAAAGCTCTTACAAGGTGATCTGGTTCTTGATAGTGGGCAAATAAATAAATTATCTGGACTTCGTATCGCTGGATTAACTCAGGAAGTTACAATTAGTGGCGACGAGTCTGTTTATCATTTTTTAGTAAAAAGCCTTGGTGAATTAGGCGAGGTGTTATCTCAATTTCATGAGATCTCCAAACATGGCGATATGGATAAATTAGCAGCATGTCAGCAGCAAATGGACAATTTTCATGCTTGGGATAAATTGCCGCAAATTGAGATTATGGCCAGTCGTTTAGGGATTGCAACATATGAATGCATGAAAAATCTATCAGGAGGCATGAAGCGTCGTGTTTTGCTTGGTGCTGCATTAGTCGCAACTCCTGACTTACTGCTCTTGGATGAACCAACAAACCATTTGGATATTGAAGCCATCGAATGGTTAGAATCTTATTTGAAGAGTTTTAATGGGGCCGTACTTTTGGTTACCCATGATAGAGAGTTTTTAAGTCAAGTTACGACTTGCATTGTTGAAATTGATCGAGGAAAACTGCATCAACACGATTGCAATTATGAAACCTATTTGGACCGACGGGAATCCATCCGTCTTAGCGAGCAAAAGCAGAACGAACTGTTTGATAAAAAGCTGGCTGAAGAAGAGGTTTGGATTCGTACGGGAATTAAAGCACGAAGAACACGTAATGAAGGTCGAGTCCGTGCATTAAAGGCATTGCGTGAAGAGTACAAAGCGCGTCGTAACCAAATTGGTAAAGTAAAATCATTTTCATTGGATGTTACCCGGTCAGGTTCTGTAGTTATCGAAGCAAATCGTGTAAATTATACTTTGGGTGATAAAACCCTTTTACGTGATTTTTCTTTATTATTAACTCGTGGTGATAAGCTTGGAATTATTGGTCCCAATGGCTGTGGGAAAACGACATTAGTGCGTATGTTACTTGGAGAGTTACAACCTGATTATGGCGATATAAAGCTTGGTACTACCTTGAGTGTTGCTTATTTTGACCAATTGCGCCGCCAATTGCTTGAAGATCAAACGGTGATGTTTAACGTGGGTGATGGTGCTGATTATGTCACAATTAATGGCAAACAAAAGCATGTTGCCAGTTATTTACGAGAATTTTTATTTTCACCAGAACGCTTTAATCAGCCAGTTTCCGTTTTATCTGGTGGCGAACGAAATCGATTGTTGTTAGCGAAGCTTTTTGCCAAACCCGTCAATTTCCTAGTCATGGATGAGCCGACCAATGATTTAGATATTGAAACTTTGGAGCTATTGGAAAACATGCTCGTTGACTATCCAGGCACTTTAATATTGATTAGTCATGACAGGGTATTCATTAACCAAGTGGTTACAAGTGTTCTGGTATATGAGGAAGCAGGACAATTTAGTGAGTTTGTTGGTGGGTACGATGAATATAAAATGCAAAAAAAACAGCAACAGCGTGATGCAACAGCAAAAACACCTGTTGCAAAACGAACGATGCCAACACAAAAATTAAGTTTTAATGAGCAACGAGAACTGGCTCAATTGCCTCAGAAAATTGAGAAGTTGGAAGCAAAAATTGCGGAGATACAAACGCAAATGGCAGACCAAAAGTTTTATCAGCAAGATGCTCAAGCGATCGCAAAAATAAATCAACATTTAGCTGCTGAAGAAGCTTTATTAGACCAATTTTATGCGCGCTGGGAAGAATTGGAAGATGTTGAGAAAAGGAACAAATAAATGTTATTGACTCTGGCTATGGTTGTTCTTTTTAGTTCGATTGTGGTTTTCTTTTCAGATGATTTTATCAAACTGTTTAAGAATCTTTTTGCAATAAAAGGGGTCTCGTTGTTTTTACCCCTGTTTGTTGCTTCTTGGCTTATTTATAGTTTTTATTTATGGTTCTTGTGGGCCGTTTTTTATCTACGTGATGATTTGCATGAGGCTCTGACTTTTTTGACTGGTATTATGCCTTTCCAACGAGGGGCAGAATCAGTGGCATTGATTGTGATGTTATCGGTTCTTTCTATTGTTCCGGTTGTTATTCTTGATATTATTTCTCGAAAGAAAACGTACAAGGGATATCGCTTTCCCTATACTACAAGCAGTATTGTTTTAATACTATGTGTTTTCTTATTGATTATTATATAGTTTTCATGTAACTACTCACCCCTATACGTCACTGCGTGTCGTACAGGGGTGAACGACCTATATTTATAAAAAAAATTGAAAGTGCGCCACGAAAGTGCACGACCGCTAGTAGCTTAAAGTGCTACCGGGAAAGCGCGACCGAGCGCATTTCGTACTTAGCCTTGGGCTGTATGTGGTCACGCGTATGGGTAAGCGTAGGCAAAGGAAGTTGTAAGCCGTAAGCCGCAAGGTTGAAGTGATTGAGCTCCGTTAAGTTTAGTATGAGAGGTGCCCCATGGTCTTTTGATACCTGAAGGCAACAGTGAATGAGATAATAAATCGGTTCGAATCAT
>JBOFJV010000015.1:0-13248 GCA_051657005.1 Legionella sp.
TGCAAAAATAATACACCGATTGTTCTGATTGATAAGGTATGAGTATGTAATGAAATTGTCTTGAGCCCATTGCCTTAGTAGGGCACGATGGGTTCTAAATGGGTGGTTGGCCAGGTGACTGGTTAACTCTACCAGCTAAGATTAGGGTTTTTTAAGTTATCCGCAGCGTTAAACATCGTGTGTAAAAACAACCGGGCATAGGTGATACGTAACTGTCCTTCCATCGTAGGAAAAATCATCCCTCCTCGTGTTTCAAATAATTTAACTTTAAATTCATTTTCCAAATTATAAATTCGCTTGCTGACCGCCGATTGAGTAATACACAAATGCCTGGCTGCAAGGGAAAAAGAGCGGTATTCATAAACCATTAGAAAAGATTTTAGCTCATTAGAATTCATAATTAACTCAAAAAGTTAGATTTAGAAAATAAATCATTGCCAACACAGCGTACTTATTTATTCTAGCATTAATAAAACAGTATCGTATCAGTCAATTGCAATTTAATCATTATAGCAGGAGTACTGAAGTACTTTCATTACGCCAATAATCATCATACTATCGAGCATGTATTTGTATTGTGTCCAACGTATCATTACAAGCAAAGTCAATAACTCACCACCGTGTTTAATTACCTCGATTCGCAGGAGTCATTGAGAGGGAAAAATGTCAGATATTAAAACCGAAATACTTGCAGCTGCTCAACGAATTCACCCCTACATTCGTGAAACACAATTGTATTTTTCTGTTCCATTAAGCAAATTAACACAGGTTAATCTTTATCTAAAATGTGACAATTTACAGCCTACAGGTTCATTCAAAGTACGTGGTGCATTTAACTCATTATTGTCTTGACCTAAAAACCAACACCGTGGCATTGTCGCGGCATCAACAGGGAATCATGGTGCAGCAATTGCCTATGGATTAAATCGATTAAACCTTCCAGGAATTATTGTTGTTCCTAAAACTGTAGCATAGACTAAAAAAGAAAACATCATGAATTATCATGACGCGCTAAAATTCTATGGCCAAGATTGTGTTGAAACAGAATTATATGCAATCGATTATGCCAAATAGCACGACATGGTTTATGTTTCACCCTATAACAATCCGCAAGTAATTGCCGGACAAGGCACAATAGGCGTAGATCTCATTCGTCAATTGGAACATATTGATGTCATTTTTGTACCCGTCGTAGGGGGAGGATTAATTGGTGGAATTGCAGGGTATATTAAAGCTGGTTCCCCTAAAACAAAGATTATAGGATGCCTCCCCCAAAACTCTCCTGTAATGTCTGAGTCCATCAAAGCAGGAAAAATTATTTCTATGGAAACGCTACCTACTCTATCTGACGCTACAGAAGGAGGCATAGAACCCGATACGATAACCTTTGATCTGTGTAACACTTATGTTGATGATTTTGTTTTAGTTTCTGAAAATGAAATTCAATCGGCAATCCTGACTCTTGTGAAGACACACCATTTATTAATTGAATAAGCTTCCGGTGTTGCTCTTGCGTCATTTTTAAAATGTGCCAAAGACTATCAGGGTAAAAATGCCGTGGTCGTCTTAAGTGGAGCCAATATCAGTTTATAACCATTAAAAAAGATCATGCAGTAGGGATGATGCTCCATTAGAAGGTAAGCGTTCACGTAATGGTGCCAACTTAAGCGAAAAGGATACGGTCTCGTCGCCTGGATGAGCAGCGTAACCCGGGTTTATTGATTTGACTCAGAGCCCATGATTCCGCTGCTCCCTCTACATTCTGCCGTTCGGACTGAGGAAGAGCGAAGCGCTGCTTCCAAGTCTTGGCATAGGTCCTTCGAGACGAGGACTTGACCATCCTCAAGCAGAGCGGGAAGAGTTAGATAGAGAGGATATGGACTTATCGTCCACCACCGCCGCCTAATCCACCACCTTCGCCACCATATCCTCTTTCCTGGCTGGGCGAAGCAGAATTCATTGTCGAACAGGAGCTCGCTAATACCGTAGCACCGATAAGACCTAAAACGAGAATCATTCGTTGTATTGTTTTAATTGTTAACATGTCTTTCCTTATTACTTATTTATAGTGAATTCCATAAAGTGATTATATAACCTATTTTATAAAATACTATGCTTCGTTCTGCTTGTTCTCATTCGTATAATCGGCAAGTGAGACCATTGCGTTAATTGTGAATCGACAAGTCTTCGAACAAGCGCAACGTCTATCGTCAAAGTCATCTATTTGTTCCTAACTTAATCTATACATCAACATCATGTGCTAACAACCGTCGATTCGCGCGAAAATAAGTTAAGGGAGAATATTCGAGTAAGTCTGACAACTTTTCCATGTAAATGCACGCAAACCGATCGACTTGATGTGCAAAATAGCTTTCCTCAGCACCGGCACGAAAAACGCGCTCCCATTTTTGGTTAAAATAAGTTTGTTGTTCTTTTAATAATTTTGTAAGTTGCGCATCAATTCGATTAATTTGGGTATGTAATTCCTGGATTTCCGCATTGGCTTGTTTTGAACCGTCATCATCAATAATCTTGGTATATAAATTCACATAGTGCTTTTCTAAATCATTTTTGATATTCATGGCTTCGGTTATTTTTTTCTCGATCGGAATGGCACGTGTTTGTGCAGCAATTTCTTCGCCAAGTTCATCAACTACTAAAGCAGTTCGCCAATTGCAATCCTTTTTCAATCTCAAAATATCACCATAAATATGATCCCCGATATAAAGAATCTCATCGCCACGGACATGCAAATCTTCGGTGAATTTTTTCGCATTACCTCCTTGATAAACTCCTGGCACTATTGGTCCAACCGTATTTGACATGGTTCCGCTTGCAGGATGAACGGACAAGAAACGCAAATTGTCATAGAAAAAACGCGGCTTATTCGCTAAGGTAATCACAAACTCAAACAAATCAATCCAATGCTCGCCTTTCTTTAAAAAGGGGTTAATGGCATACTCTAATAACAACTTCGTATAAGCAAAATCAGAGTTGGTCAGGATAAATATTTTTTTCCCATGATGGAGAAAATGTTTTAAACCATCAACTACAGCTCGCTCTTTAATCACATAGGTAGGCAAGTTTTTGCTGATGATTGTTTTTAAACTCCCATCAGAATGCACTTTGTCCACACAAAACTGCACATCCTGGGCAATGGTTTGATAATTAGGTATTGCTTCCTGATACTGAGTATCTTTCAGATGAACCAATTGCCCATAGAGGACACAAAAGGCAATTGAAAACGCCGTATCTACTGCCATGTAATTAGGATCATTCAAATCCACATAGGTACTGCGATAAATTTTCTGTTGTTCAGCAAAATCAATTAATTTGGTGCCATGGTAGCTTTGGCGAATTGCACCATAACGACTGAGTTTTAAAATATTGCCGTTCTTGCTGTCAATAACTAAACCCAGAATGGCGTCCTGATAATTAAAATTTAACTGTTTGATGGATTCTGGGTAATGTTTTACCTCAACCAGTTGCTCTTTAACGAGTTGATAGACCAACGACTCAAAATTTTCAGAATGATAACGAATCAACGTATGATCCATATCAAGGCCGATTAATTTGATTTTTTTCATATTGAGAATGCGGTTCACATAAACTTTATGCTCATTCATTACCTAAAACCTGTTCAGTAGCCTGGGTGTTGCGAAGTACAACCAGGGATCAGTACTTTTATAATATCCGCAGGCTACTCTTCGCTTCACCCAAGGATTAGAGTAAATCAACTCACATTAATTCGCTTAACCTCTTCTTGAGAAGCCAATAAAATCACATCCGCTTTGCGATGTGCAAATATCCCATTCTCAACAACTCCGGTGATCTGGTTAATGCGATCTTCGAACTCCATGGGCACATTCATTGTTAAATTTAAAAGATCCAGAATAATATTCCCATTATCCGTAACAACACCTTCGCGATACTCAGGATCGCCGCCCAATTGTACTAATTTTCGAGCCACCAGGCTTCGTGCTAAAGGAATCACTTCAATTGCAACAGGAAAAGAGCCTAACCGTCGCACCAGCTTTGAGTTATCTGCAATACAGATAAATTTTTTCGCTACTTGCGCTACAATTTTCTCACGTGTGTGTGCACCCCCACCACCTTTAATCATTTCCCCATGTTCGGTGACTTCATCAGCACCATCAATGTAAATGGGTAAATCCTGGACCGAATTTAAATCAACAACAGGGAGGCCTTCTTTGCGCAGCAATGCTTCTGTTGCTTTAGAGCTTGATACGCACGCATCGATTTTGTGCCTGATTGTAGCCAGCTCTTTAATAAAAAAATTCACTGTGGAGCCTGTACCTACACCAACAACCATATCGTTTTCAATGAATTGCAATGCCGCTTTTGCTGCTTTTATTTTTAAATCACTCATTAGGAACCGCTCCCTTTTCTTTGCCTTAAAATTTCATATAAAGAAACACCTGTGGCAACAGAAACATTTAGACTCTCTACACTACCTAACATAGGCAAAGAAAATAATCCATCACAATGTTCGCGTGTCAAACGACGCAATCCCTCTCCTTCAGCCCCCATAGCTAAAGCAATGGTTCCCGTACAATCTGTTTGGTACAAAGAGCTCGTTGCTTCACCACACGCACCATAAATCCACACGCCATGTTCTTTGAGGAGTTCCATACTGCGTACCAAATTAGTTACACGAACCAAAGGCACAGACTCGGCAGCGCCACAAGCAACTTTGCTCACTACCGCAGTAATACTGGCACTCTTGTCATTTGGAATCACAACAAAATCAACTCCAGTTGCATCTGCACTACGTAAACACGCTCCCAAATTATGAGGGTCGGTAACGCCATCCAGAATAAGAATCAAAGCAGGGTGTTTGCTGGCCTCCAATAAAGGGAGTAAGTGCGATTCATTATAATCAGGCAGTGAAGAGGCTCTTGCGACAACGCCTTGATGCACAAAATCGGCAAAACGCTGATTCATTTTTTGCATGCTCAATTTTTCAATACTGATATGAGCATGTTCTGCTTTCTCGATGATTGCTTGCACGCGTTGGTCTACTCGACCTTGGCTTACAAACAGTTTTTTCGTTGTTCGATGTGGATTCGCTAACAATGCAGAAACGGCATGCACCCCATAAACAAATTGCTCACTCATGACTTGCCGCATCCTCTACCAATTCAAAATCTATTTTACGTTCATCCAAATCCACTCGAGCCACCAAAACCGTCATCGTGTCACCCAAACTATAAATTTGACCACCGCGTGCTCCAATTAATCGATGTTTCACAGAGTCAAAAGTATAATAATCATTTTTTAAAGAAGTCACATGCACCAAGCCTTCCACATAGATGTCATCCAGTTCGACAAAAATACCAAACCCTGTGACTGCTGAAATTCGACCTTTGAACACCTGACCCAATTTATCTTGCATGTATTCACATTTCAGCCAAGCAACAACCTCACGTGTCGCATCATCGGCACGACGTTCTGTCATTGAGGCATGTTTGCCCAAACGATTCATGTCTTCGTGTGTGTAGGCAAACTCATCAACCGGTTGATTATCTAGTAAATGACCTATGGCGCGATGAATTAATAAATCAGGATAGCGTCTAATCGGTGAAGTAAAATGGGTATACGCGGAATAAGCCAAGCCAAAATGACCTTCATTCGCCTCAACATAATGCGCTTGCTTCAAAGAACGCAACATAACCGTTTCAATAAGATGTCTATCAGGTCTGTCCTCTATGGCATTCATGGTGCGTTGAAAATCTTTAGGTCCAGTTTTTTTACCACCACTTAATTGCAACCCCAGCTCGCCCAAAAACTGCCTTAATGCAGTCATTTTATCCTCTTCAGGAGCTGCATGCACACGATAAAGTGTAGGAATTTCTGCTTTTTCCAAGAAGTGTGCTGTGGCAACATTTGCCGCCAACATACACTCTTCAATGAGCTTATGCGCATCATTGCGAATCACCGGAACAATGCATTGAATTTTTTTATTCTCATCACACTCAATTCGCGTTTCAGTGGTTTCAAAATCCATAGCGCCACGCAGTTTACGTGTGACTAATAAGACATGATACAGCTCATGCAGCGCTTGCAACATAGGCCATAAAGATGCATGGCTCTCATCCGTTGTGCCTTGTTCCAACCAGGAACCCACTTGGGTATAGGTTAAGCGAGCATGTGAGTGAATGACTGCACGATAGAAACGCGATCGCGTTATTTTACCGTCATTACTAATTGCTATTTCAGCAACCATGCACAAACGATCAACATGAGGGTTCAGTGAACAGACACCATTTGACAATGCCTCAGGTAACATAGGAATTACTTTCCCGGGAAAATAAACCGAATTACCACGACGCGCTGCTTCTTTATCCAAAGCTGAATCCAGGGTTACATAATTACTGACATCCGCAATCGAGACATAAAGTTGAAATCCACCTTTAGGCTTTTTATAACAATAAACGGCATCATCAAAATCTTTCGCATCTTCACCATCAATCGTCACAAAAGGAAGAGTGCGTAAATCCGTACGTCCTTTAATTTGCTCGTCGGTAACTTGCTGGGGAATTTTTGCCACTTCAGTACGCACATCAGCAGGCCATTCAAAAGGAATAGCATGGGCATAAAGTGCCACTTGAATTTCCATCCCAGGAGCCATGTGCTCCCCCAAAACATGAATGACTTTACCTATGGCTTGTGTGCGTTTGTTGGGAAAGGCTATCAGTTCCACTAAAACGATTTGGCCGTTTTTAGCACCATTTACCATCTCCTGGGGGATCGAGATGTCTTGAGTTAAGTGTTTGCTGTCAGGTAAAACAAAACTGACGCCATGATCCGTAAAAAATCGTCCAACAACGGTAACGTTTGCATGTTCAATGACTTCATGGATTGTTGCTTCAGGCCTTCCTTTACGATCAACACCAACCTGATATGCCAATACAATGTCTCCATGCATTACCGCACGCATTTCTTTGGCGGATAAAAACATATCGTCAGCACCGTCATCAGGGATAAAGAAACCAAATCCATCAGGATGCCCTTGCACAGTACCACGCGATAAATTAATTTTTTGCATCAGACAAAAACGCCCACGTCGGTCTTGCATGATTTGTCCGTCACGCAGCATGGCTTTGAGCCTAAACCCCATAACCTCTTGCTTGCGTTCCTCATTAACGTGCAATTTATCGAATAATTGATTGCGGGACATGGGCTTACCGTATTCATTAAGTACATCCATAATGAATTCGCGACTGGGGACAGGATCGGGGTATTTTTCGCTTTCCCGTTTATGGAAGGGATCTTTTGATTTCTTACTCACCGTTCGTCCTGTTTGTTTGTATTTTATTTATCATATATTCATTCTACCTGAAGATATGGTTTTTTGCGCCATAGATACTTAAATTTTACAATCGGAATGTATTATTAAAATAATCTCCTGCCGTGTTCATTATTGAAGTCTCTTTTAGAGAATCATATCTTGGGCCCCCAAAATAAAAAAAGCGTCAACGAAGTGACGCTTTTTGATGATGAAAATACATCGAGATCAGAACTCATAAACCGCCGACTGCATCGAAATCGTATCAACCTGAACTGGGGGGACTTTGGGGTGAGTTGCACATACAGACTCAATTAACTTGTTCAAAGTAGCTGTTTCACCAATCATATGATCTTTGTAACGTACTAAACAATTACGCGCGTCAGAGAATAATTTTGCTAATTGTTGGTTCGGTACAGCACCTGCATCACCGATTATGCCGAGTGTAGGTTGCTTCATATTATCTAATTGTATATCCACCAGCTACAAGGCTGACTCAACCACTTGCAAAGAACCATGATCTCTTAATGCAATCAAAGCTTTTTTCAAAGAAAGAGCAGCTGGAGAAAAGTTTACTTTGTCTGCATCACAAGAGTCGATCAGTTTCTTTAACTGAACCAAAGGGGAACTTTGTAAGAAGTTCATACTGCTGTAACCTTCAAGCTGTTTGCCATACATTTGTAATAGGCCATTGAGCTCTGTTGCCTGTGTAGGAGTTAATGCGCTTTTCACTTGAGCGCAAAGCTCTTTCCAGGATTTCAATTGTTGGGATGCCCATAAAACTTCAAATAAGGCCAATTGCTCTGCTTCCAGAAGCTTGTTTTCATTTTCAGCAGTAAGTAAGGACAACTCAATAGAGATCCGAGTAATAATTTTATCCAGCAATACGTCCAGGGAATCTCCTTCCTGTAAAAGTTCTGGAGCAAGGATTAAAAAGGTAAAAATGAGTTCAGCCACATCCTGATATTTTTTCTCAAACGCCGCAAAATCGGTACTTCCTCTCGCAGCAAGATTCATATGAGGCACTTCACCGCCACTAAGAGATACAACACCGTCAGAACCTTGTGTTTTTGTCTGGCCTTGAGTGTTTCTGGCAGCAAGTACGGCAACACGATGATCTGCACTTTTTTGACCAGCATACACAATTATTTTTCTCGCAATTTCATGCTCTCCATACCAAATGGCCGAATGTAACGCCGTATCACCGTTCAAATTACTCTCTGTAAAATCAATCTCTTCCCAGTAATTCTCAAGCAATTGATGTATTTGTTGACGCAGATTTTGTTTCTCTTGCATCGTTTTTGCATCACGAACCAAGCGCAACATTTGCATTAATAAAGTATTCCAATATTTAGGATCATGATGATTGAGGCAAGCAGGATTTCTTTTACATTCCTGGAGAAGCGTATCGCCAGTTAAGGTTTGAAATTTGCTTTCCGTTCCCATTAATTTTTGCAATTTGACTTTGTCTGCAGCACTGAAGAAGTCATTTTCTAAATGACTAATATTATCCAATATCGTTTCTGCTTGTTGCGTAGCGCCTACCATATTGTTATTTCGTTTCTTCTTCAGTTCATCCAATTGACCTGTTGTCTTAGCAAAAGCAATCATTGCTTCACAAATTTCTACTTCACCATACCAGGCTGCTCGATGCAGTGCAGTATTGTCTTTGGAATCGGTCAACGTCAGATCGATATTTAGGTAACTTAAGTAGCTCAAGAATGAATTGACTTAATTGCGTATCACCAGGATTTTTCGGATCGCCTTTTTTCGAGAGACCTAAAAATACAATGGCAGAAATTAAAACAGAGTCTTCAAACTCATCTGATGTGGTTTGATTGATCCGATCTGCGTTGGCTTGCAAGCGTTTTAATGCCGCATCATATTTTCCTTCTTTAATCTGAGCAACAATTGCATCTGTAAACGAGGCAAATTGAGTGGCAGATGCAGAGACCGCTTGTTTCTTGGGTGCTGCCTGGCCTATGAGACGACCTTGAGTATAAGAAGCAATTTTGGCGCGATCGGGCTCAATAGCACTTAAATTGGTTTGCTGAATTGTCGCTTTCCCAACATTTTGCACAAACAGGTTGATGTCTTGTAGCAGTGTCGGATTAGCGCACGCTTGCTGAAGTTGTTTTGCTTTTTCGGTAGTAGCTTTTTGCAGCGCTTTAAAGTGAATCGCTTTTTCTTGATTGGCCAGCATAACATATGCGTTGAATGCAGCGGCGGCTGCAGCATCTGCATCCTGGGCAATTTTTTGTAGGTCATTCGTGTCTTGCTCGGTAAATTTCGTTTTCGATTTATCACCATAAAACGACATTGCAACAGTGTTATAAGCGTTATTCGCTTTGGCTGCTTCCGCTTTAGCGGCATCGGATGCTTTTTTAGCTGCTTCAAGATCGGACGCTTTACTGGCTGAACTTTCAGCCTTTTTAGCCTCACTAAGTGCGTCTTTGGCATATTTTATTACTTATGCCCTGCTTTTCCCAAACAAAGGATTATCATTTTCCTCTTCAGCAGGCTCCTCGATCATTGCACGTCGCGATGGCATTCTCCAGCCACGTACTCCAAAACTACTTCCACCTTCATAAGATCCCGTAGTTAAGACCGTTATAAGTTCATTGGATTCTTTGGCAAATTGTAATTTTAATTCCATTAACTGTTGTTGAATATATGCCGTACGAACAGAAGTGATCGTTTGTTGATTTGTTTCGACCTTATTCAGCTTAAGTTGATCTTCTTTTTCACAAGCACCATCAATCATACTAAAAGTTTGGAAGCTTTTTGCTTCATTGGGCACTCGTACATATATTTCGCGAGTTCGCCCAAAAAATAGATTTTGTTCTTCTTGACCAACAGCTTCTACTTTTCCACCATTGAGAAAAGATAATCCTAAAAATGCACGTCCCACACGACCACGCATTTGCATTAACAAATCCATTGCGGCATTAATGTCTTTCTGCATGTTGTGATCGGTATGCACAAAAGCGCCAGGAACATGGAAGGCATCAGCCAGTTCTTCCATAAACGGTTGATCGGAGTCTGATCCTATAGAGATAGGAAGTACGACGGGTAATTGTTGACAGCGAAAATTAGGCAAAACATAGGAGATAAAGTTATCTGCATTGACGCCCGGAACATTAATCGTAGATTGGTGATTTATTGTATTTAAAAATAAAGCGTTGCTACTTTTAGTTTCCTGCATTGCAGCCAGTGCATCTTTACTTTTTCCCCAATTTGGCTGACCATCAGTTAATAGGGCAATAGTCGTATGATTTAATGCTTCCGTTGAAATCACATGGTTTTCTGGTTTTTCTCGTGCAAAAACGGCACTGCAGGCGAGAATCTCGCACAACGGCGTACCACCAGTTGCAGGAGTGGAACAGTACTTATCTAAAGCTTTTCTTAATTCAACGACGGGAAGATGATAGGCAAGCGTAGACGCATTAAACGGTTGAATGCTGACAATCGTATCATCGGGAAATTTAGAAAGAAAACCTCTTAATGCCTGATTTGCGGCGGCCATTTTACTGCCAGGCCCATTTCCCATACTACCACTGTCATCAAGTAAAATAACCACATGATGAGGTTTTGCCTTTTGCCTCGTTTGAGTATATTGAGCAGCTACGGTGAGACGCACCAGATCGTTGGTTTCGGAAAAAGGAACACGAATAACATCTGTCGTGTATATTGGTGATTCAACCGTTACTTGCTGTGGTTGATTGCGAATTTCTTGGCCTAACAGGGTGGGCCGATTAATTTTTCGTGCTTCATACCACTCACGCACTGTTGCTTCACAATTATAAGGATGGTATTGCGCTAAAGTCACCAATTGCTCCACTTGACGATGTGGTATACGTACTGTGTAGCACTATTGAGCTTGATAACGTTCGTTAGCCCCAAGTTTTTCCATTGCCTCAGGCACTTCACCATTTTGCAAGCATTCTTGTCGTACGGACGGTGTTATTCCATGCTGAAGTAATGTTGCTTGAAAAACTTCCGCGTCCTGCTTATTTTTCCAAACAAAACGAACACCTGAGTCATCTAAAAGCACAAATGGATTTCTTTTGACATCGCCAGTGAGTTGCCCAAAACGCTTTGACATAGTGGTTGAAATTCCCTCACTGTCGTCACCAATTTTTTCAGCCAATACAACATCAATATATGATTTATTTATTGGATGCTTCTGTTTTACAGTTTTCAGAAACTGCATGAATGCGTTTATCTCATCTTGATACGCTCTAGCACGCTCTTGATAAGAGGGGGTTGCCGCATTAAATACCTGCTTCGAATACTTTTCCCCTGCTTTCCTGGCGATTTCATCTACATGTTGACGTAAAAAATCACGGCTTGCTTCAAGTTGCATTAATTTTACAGTTTCTACTTGTGTTGGCATTATTATCTTGCTCCAATTTTAAATCGTGTAATAGGTTAAGTGGTTAGATCTGATGCATCACGCCATCAAGTTCCTCTAACGCAGAATCTACTTTAAATGCTTCTTTTTCACTGTTTGTTCTTGCCCAGAACAATCCAGAATTAAAGGTCAATCCTTCTTGGGTGGTTGCTGCATATCCCGCTTTGCCAAGAAGCAAGATCGCCCCAATTCATGTTAAAGCAATTAAAATATTTGCAACTATGGGCTTCCAAGAAGTGCGATGCTCCTTAAGCATGTCACGTTGGCTATCCAATTTTTCAACACATGCATCTGAAAACGCTTGGAAGTTTTCTGCGTTTAGATCCTGTTGCTCTACTTTCTGTAACAAATCTTTGGCTAACTCCTGAACCGCAACTCCTTTTACATATTCCGCGGTACGTTCATTATCAATTTTGTCTGAATTTATTGCGCATAATTTGACGCCATATGCATGCATGTCATTAATTTTATCTTTAAGTATTTGGATCGCATCGGTTAGTTTTGGCGATTTCGTGGCAGGCTTCTTAAAAGTATCCGAAGTAAATAGCAACGATTTTTATTGCTGTGCGGCAAAGAAATCCTTGTGCGCCAGAGGACAGTGGCCTCGACCTTCTTTAATGCATTGCTCATAATAAGAAGCTTTTATAAGTTTTTTCCCGTGAAATCCATTCGTCGTAGGAGTTAGAGCATTTCATTTGTTATATTCTGCATCAGCTACTACGCTAAATTGTGCCGTATGCCAATATTGAACATAAGTGTCAGTATCCAAATCTCGAATCTGACCATAATGGGCTTCTTTTTGAGCTTTTCTGGTATCGGGTGCAATGCCTGCTTCTCTTAAACGCAGGCTTATATCCTTCAAAAAAGTCAAGGCGTCTTTTGAATCCACTGATTCATAAAAAGTCAAGCTTACTTATTGTCCCACAGGATAATCTTTTGTCGCTATTGTTGCTGCCAACTGCAAGCGAACTCTTGGGGCATCATCTTGGTTCAAAAACTCGCAAATAATCCGAATTGCTTATTTCATCTTTTGTGGATCAACGCTTATAAAAAATTCCCAGTCCATATTGGCGTTGGCGTTTACTGCCTGGGAGTCATCTTGCAAATATTTTGAATCTTTAATGATTATTGGATAGGTTCTCTTTTCTGTTTCTACGTTGAGCTTATCAAAAACGGCAATCACTTTGTCTACTGGTATTGGCACTATATACTCGAACAAATAAAATGGTGAAAAATTATACACTAAAATTTCTTTTTAAACAAATTACGGGGTAATTTTAAGACAGGTAAACCACTAGTTTGACTAGTGAGACTCTCAAGGCTTAGCCTTCAGATTTAGTGACGATGATGTCAAAATACAGCTGTGGACTTGACTGTTTCACAGGAGAGTAATTATGACAACATCATCGTATGAGAGTTTAAGTCACTCGAAATAAGACTGTAAATACCATGTAGTGTTTGTACCTAAATATCGTAAAAAAGTGTTATATGGCCAAATCAGAAGGTTTCTAGGTCCAGTATTCAG
>JBOFJV010000016.1:0-2176 GCA_051657005.1 Legionella sp.
GCCCAGGCTTATTGTCGCATTTCCAGTTATTTACAAACTATGCAAAATAAGGGAATAAATCCTTTGGTTGCTGTAGCTATGGCATTGAACAATCAACGTTAGAGTACAGTTTCTTTCACCCCTGTACGTCACGCAGTGGAGTATATGGGTGAGTAGTTACCATTTTTCTGGGTTTCTTGAGTCATCTTATACAGCTCTTTTGCCAATGAAATATAAGCGTCACGATTTTTTACTTGCAGGCATTTTAAGACCCAGACAGCTGTCGGATGAGTGGCAGCATTGGCCATAGTCACACTGCGGATAATTCCCATCTTTTTACCGGAATGGGAACATCCAGGCAATACCACAAATGCCATTGGTTTTTCTCGAGTTATGTTAGCGACGACAAGATTTTCACCGTTATTTCCCTCTTGATGTAACTTTAATAGACTGTAATTCATATTTGCTGCTGTGACGCGTACAACCCCATCAGATCCAGCTTATCCAGTGTAGGAATTCACCACATCATAAAGTTGGCGATCAATTTTCTGGCCTGTAAGTACGAAGGAATAGATACCATGAGCAGTACAATCGTAATGAAGCCAACTTTCGTTAAGTTGCCAACTCATCTCGCTGCCAAGATCGAGCCAATCCAGTACATGTTGCCCCGGCTCAATTCATTCGAAAAAGCTTTTTATACGGCCTAGCCTGGATTTACCCAGTTGCGCAAGTGCGGAACCGTGGTTGGCAGGTGCGAGCATGATAAGATGACTTAACGGGCATTTTGCGAGATTATTCTTAAAATATAAATCCATCCATTTACGAACGACATGGCCACCGGTAGAGTGGGTGATGCAAGCAAAACGCTCTCCATCATGCAGCTTATCTGCCATTTGATCACGCACTGCCTGATCAAATGCGCGTGCGATATCGTCGACAGTAACCGTATCATCAAAGCTGATATAGTGTCCTAGATAGAGATTTCCAACATGAATATTCAGAGTGCCATTTTTGCTCTGATGTTCAAGCCATTGAGGAAGTTCTCCATAAGTATTGGTATGGGTGACACTCCAACCATGGACGAAAATAACAATCATAACATTCCTTAGTTTATTTGATGTTACAAGAGTGAATCGTTGAGTAAAACGATGAGATTGGATTATTTTCCAATAATATAACTAAGTCAAATTAAAATACTTACCTGGAGGTGGTAGACTCCTTCCCAGAAAATTGTGAATAGAAATAACAACAAGGAGTCAACATGCCTCAGCAGCTGTTCGGTGATATTGAACTAAAATTATTACAGTACAAAAATGAAAGTGGCTTAGGCCGACAGGCCATATTACTTGATGCAATGGCTACAGTTCAAAAACTATCAGGAAAACCAACCACTAAAAATGAGGCAAAAGAACACTATGGAAAATTCTCTTATACTGCAACATTAATTAACTACGCTGATGTTTTAAGACGGATGGAAAATCAAGACTTCTTTGATATTTTGTTTGATTTCTATAAAATGGATTTAGATACCGAATTACAAGAGTGGTTCGAATTAGGTTCGCCTGGACAAATGAGGCTGAAAAAGCCTATAGCCTAATATACATCTGAGGTTTGGGAACGATTTCGAGCAGCGCAAAAAGTTCATCTTAAAAAAATTGGAAAAGAAGCTTTTTTGATTTAGATCAACTTGATCTAAATCATCCTCCCAAAAATCAATTATATACTATTCAAATTCAAATGCTTGGTAAACTTTCAAATGAAGCGGTAGATAGAATAAGCATTAATAAAGAGGGCTCTTTCCCATTTTAGGTGGCAGCTCTAATCACCCACAGAGCACCTTAACACGCACTCTGTAATTTTCAAAATTTCTAAAACCATAAGCTCATTCGCTGAATGATTTTCATTTTACGATGAAACCCTTCTGTGATTCCATTTGATTTACTAAACCGCCACATTCTGGCGACTTCATCTTTCCAAGCTCCCAGGGTCTTCCCCAATGCAGCTAAAGCCTTAAAAGCACTTTGCTTTAATTCAGTCAGCATGCCTAAGAAGGCAGGTATTACTTTACGACATGCCTTTTGTGTTAATGCTCTTTTCATTAAAAGAGAATGAAGTTGTTGTTGGAATTGATAGATTGCATCGATAGCCGGATTTTGAGTTAAAAATGCGTCTCTTTTAGCCTTCTTTTCTTCACTCA
>JBOFJV010000017.1:0-13238 GCA_051657005.1 Legionella sp.
AAATGGAATCACAGAAGGGTTTCATCGTAAAATGAAACTCATTCAGCGAAGAGCTTATGGTTTTAGAAAATTTGAAAATTACAGAGTGCGTGTTAAGGTGCTCTGTGGGTGATTAGAGCTGCCCCCTTAAATGGGAAAGAACCATAAACTTTTAGCCAAAGAAAGAAAATCATTAGCTAATTTTGCAAAAAAAGCATTGATGGAAGAAATGATTAATGCTTTAAGTGTAACTGAAGCGCCTAGAGCAGATGTTTTATCGTACGGGCAAAATCTCTGTAAGCGCTTAGATAAAAAACATACGTTTACTGCGCAAACTGCTACTGGATATGATTATTTTTACACTTCAAATTATTTAAAACAAGGTATGTTGATTACCGGAACTGAAGATACGGCCCATGATAAGTCTCTGTTTAAAGACAATTCTGATGATCAGGCTGCTTTTCGTCGTGTGACGTATACTTATCGTGATAAAGACGGAGGATTGCAAGCTACCTCAGCTGTAAGCGCACGTCTCCCATCACCTGCAGTGGTTTTTGATGAAAGCATGTCTCCCGAACAAATTAGAGCGGACCTGACTAAAAAATACGGTTTTCTCCATGAGCAAATGCACTCTATGCGAGGCGGGAAAGAAGTCCCAGTGGTAGAGAACTTATTTACCTCATTTCATTCCTATGCATTTGAGCACACAGTCGATTGTGGTAATAACCGTCAGCGAACGACGGCTATTCATATGATGCAGGCGATGCATGAGTTTAATGCAAAACAGAAAAATGACAATTTTTTATACGTACAAAATATAGGGACCAACCGACATACCCGTGATTTGGGTTATCGCGTTGTACGTGGTTTAGGTCGTTTATCCGGATCCGTAGAGCTTGATGACATTACTTTAAGTGCGGAAATGGCGATGCTGCATACGTTGCAAGAAAACAGTGAGCTCTTAAGCGATAATATAAAAGAAGAAGTAAATGCCATTAATCAAGAGGTATTAACGCAGTACCGTGCTTTCTTGGCTTTAGGGGATACGCTCCCGGAATATTTCGCAGATTCTGAAGAAGGCCGTAAGTTGATCGGAAAAATTGGGGAATTTAAACAGCAATTAAAAGATGAATTAGATAAGCAAGAAAAACCCGAAGACTTAACTTCCCTAGCTGCTCAAGCATTGGCTCGCATGATTGCTACCAACCAGCATTGGGACATTCGTTATGGACAGTTAAGCCAGGCATTAAGTATGTATCTGGAATGGGCATCGACTGGTGGTTGTAAAAGCGGTAATGAGCATAATCAAGACGTTATGTTGCGTTTTGCCCTGCTAAAAAGTATTCATGAACGCGTTGAACACAATGGCGGTAAGTTAGATGATCTCCAGGAGCATGAAAAGGCCATTTACACGCAATTAAAAGCATACACTAAAGGTGAAACTGCTGATCCGGATGCGTTACGGGCCGCAATCTCCGTTTCTATCAGGGAATGCAACATGCATGGTGGTGCCGCAGCGATTTCACGCGAAGACCAAGGTGGGGCCGCTAAAATCTCCAGTTTTTCTTTTGTGCAAGATATTAAAAGTCATTTTGCACGTTGGTTGGCACGAGCCGCTGTAGTTGTATTGGCTTTAGTCACCACATTTGTTACCGGTATTCCAGGGCTTCTTTTGGCAATTCCTAATGTAAGAAACTTCTTTCAGGATCAGTTGTTTGAAACAAATAATGCAGCAGATAGAGAAATGCACCTTGACGCGACCGGAGCCAGTAAAACCCAGGCACATAAAGGTCAGGAGGAAGGAACACGGAAGGCAGCACAAGAGGTATTTGATGCGACCTTTAAGACTAAACGTTTAAGTAGCAAGGAAAAATCTGGATTCGATGAAGATAAAGCACTGTCCAAATCGCATGCTCATGAAGAGGTTGTTCATTCTGAAGCCAAACAAGAATATTATGATGGTGGCATGAAGTATATGAAAAAGTTAATGAAGGGTGGGGATTCTCACTCTGCTGACAAGCATAAGCATAAAGAGGTGGCTGCTGTTAAAAAAACCTCTGCTAAAGGTTTTGAAAAAAATTTGGAAAGCTAAATGCGCCATGATGATAGTATGGAGAATAGCTCATCGCAGCAAAGTGGCTTGTTTTAATTGTTCTGTAAATTGAGAAAACAAAGTAAGCATTTAAAAGCAACAGAGCGTCTTAATTTTACCTTTTAGTTCATCAGGGAGTTGTGTCAATGCAAGCGTGCTTAAAGCCGCTTGTTGATATAAGCATTTTATATCAGGATTTTCTATAGCATTTAGATGCAGTGCTATGGTATTCACATCGCCTCGTACCAAAGGTCCGGTGAGGGAGTCGCTGATGTTTTTTGTCTGCAATAAATTGGTTAGGTTACCTTGCATTAAATGAACCATCATCTTCCGACTTTGTTCTGCATCAATTCCTGCTTTAAGAAATAATTCTTCACTACACGATGCTAAAGTAATTAAGTAATTCGAAGCCATACATGCTGCTGCATGATATAAGGCTTTTGCTTCATGTTGGATGGCAATGAGTGTCGCACGCAATTGGGTAAAGGACGCTGTTAACCAACGACATACTTCAAGATCGCCCTCTAAAACACAATCAACCTGATGAAAAGCGGTTGCCTCCAGGTAATTTGTTTTGAATGCTTTTAACGGATGAAAACTGGCAACAAAACAGCCGAGTGCACTTAATGGTGCAAGTAAAGCAGAGCTTAAGACTCCACTGGAATGAATGACAAAGCAGCCTTGTTTTAAGCACGAACTTTGGGCCAATCTAACGACTACATCAGGTATCGCATCGTCGTTACAACATATCCAGACAATATCGGCTGTATGGAGTTGCTCGATTTGGTTTACTGCATGGCCAAAACCCAGTTCCTGGCATGCGCTTTGTGCGCTCTCCAAACTGCGGTTGCACACCGAAAATGATGCGATGAGTTGGGTTGTCGATAACGCTAAGGCGATGTTTTTACCTAATCGGCCAGCGCCTATTATAGTACATTTCATGTGTATTTCTGCCCAAGTAGCTGTTTCCTGACGCAATGTGAGCCCAGTAGTCTGAGTTAAGGCGGAGCCGTAATCCTGGATTCTGAGCCAAATCAATAAACCGGGATTTCACCGCGCTTCACCCAAAATTCGCGTCGCGATTAAAATTGTCTCTAAATAAGGTATAAAAAATGCAAATTTTGCAAAAATTCATCACCATTCGAATGTATTTTTGTTATAATACGCTGAATTTGTCCTATTGAGAATGAAGTATGCCTTATTTGGTAAAGGGGAATGCACAACAAGTCTTCCATGCCTTTGGTCAAGATTGGGCTATTGAAGAAAAAAAAGATGATGCGGAAACCATTGCTATTGATTTTCAGCGCACTCATTTTTTGGGTACTCAAGAGCAAGCAAAAAAGCATTTCAGCATTTGGCATAATGATGCTATAGGAACACATTATTTGCAGGGAAACATGTCTGCAGGTAATTTATGGACTCTGCTTGGACCTCGTCCTCTAATGAAAAAAGAGAACGACCCAATGGACCCTCGCGTAGAAAAGGAAGAAGATCCGGAAATATATCACCACAATTTTGTGCGCCAGCATTTTGCTTACGTGAATGATTCGGGAGAAACTTGCGGATTCATGGTGATGTATCGTAAAGATGATCCTGCACAATGGATGATGGGGTACACCAAAAATGGGCACCTCGCTTCTAAAGATAGAGAAGTTGCTTTTTTATCGAGTTTTGATTTACAACCCTTTATTAAAGTACCTGACACAGGAATTTCTGTGTCTTCTGTTTCCTTTGCAGAAAGCCCATTGCAACAGCTAGGTTCTGATTTTGCAAATCAATTGGTAGCAGAAGGATTTGATCAAACCAGCAACACGGTCAATATACGATTTCAACGTGCTGATTTGTTGGCAAGGTCGATGGCAGTTGCGCAAGAAACAGTAACTCTTGATGACGCTCTGGTTTTTGATGAACTCAATTTATCTGCGTTATTTGCCGATAATCTGGCACTTGATTTGCTCATCGCGCACACGCTTCCTGATGATTTTTCTTTTGCACTACTAAAGGATCTTTTGTCTGAACCCAGTCAAGTACGTAAAGAAATTGAAAGTTTCAAATTGACTGCCGATCCTGTAATAAACAAAAATTTAATCAAAATAACCATCAAATTGTATGAAAGTGGCTTACTGGCAACAAATCGGAAGCTCCTTGACGACCTGGATTTTGTTAAGAAATTTGGTGGTTCGATGTGGGATGGGATACAAATTTCGTTAATCCCATTTTTAAGAGAAAAAAAATATGATGAGGATTTAATCCATCTGATTTTATCAGAGCCTGCATATTTTTGTGCAGTAAATCAATTGGTTCAATTAGAAAAGGCGTTAACTCAAGATATTCCCGAGTTTTTTAAAGATCCAATGAAATTGGCCATCTTAAAAGTGATTCATCAGCTGCCGAATGAGGACTGCAAAAAGACATGTTTAATTTTTTGGATAAAATCTTCTTTAACCGAGGACGGTTACAAACCAATTATTGAGACAACTGAGAGATACCCATTATTGGCTTCAACCCTGGTCGCTTTGGATCAAACAAAAAATATCATCGATATTGACGAGTTAAGAGCGCTCGTTTCCAATCCCCAACACCATTTACAAGAATCTATTATTTATCATTTTAATGAAAAATTAACACCATTTAATAATGTAAGAACAGGCTTACGTAAACTCAATGTTCCTGAGTTAGACGCGGCAAGCGTGTCACTGAGTCTATTAAAAAAATCGAACGTCACTGAGCCAAGACAGTATTACCTGGTGTTGGATAAAGGACAGCAAGGCCAAGCTTTGCGTCTTTTTTTACCGCAATTGGCGAAAGAATCAAGTGAAAACAGAAAGGTATTGCTGGAAGTACTTTATGCGGGTGTACAAAATGGTATTCAAACGCAAGGCAATAAAGTGCTTGCAATAACCAATCCTGAACAATTAGCCTTAGCGAAAAAACTCCGTGAACGCTTTATGTGCGTTACACAATTGCAAGGATTGGATTCCAAAAAAGACATGAAAGAAATGGTTGAATTAGCCGCACTAGAAGAGTCTGCAGAGGCTGAGCGTTTTCGACAGGTCATTTTACGCGTTGAGGCACAGTTTAAAATAATTTCCGAACGCCTGTCTGGTTCCATATCTTATAGGAAAATGTCGTTAAAGTGGAATGCGAACGAAGCACGTTACAGGAAAAGATTGTACAAGATAGCCTTTGATGGGTTTATGGAGCCTGAGACGGATGTGCGAGGGCGACTGCTTGATGCAGAAAAAAGTATTTTGCTGATTGTTGATCCGGAAATAGACTCCAAGCTTTATAAATTTATATACAACACCCTGGTTGCTATCGCGAATATCATTATATCCCTTTGTTCTTTCGGATTGGCTAACGTGTTCAAATATAGAAATACAGGGAATCCCTGGTTTTTTAATCAAACTCGCTCTGGAGAGGAAATACGTGCTCTTGATAAAGAACTTTTTGCACTTATTGAAACCGAGGACGATGAGGATGCGGCTGAAGTGACCTCAATGGAATTAAATTAACTGCTGCCAGGCGTGGCTATGAGATCGTGCCATGTGCGCTTAAGTTGACTCTGTTAGATCTCGAGAGTACTTTACTTTGTCACGGTATAATTGCAAGTTGGTTAGCAGATGCTTGGTGTCAGGAGCTGTTCTTAGTGCGGTTTCTGTCGCGTTCAGGCCTTGTTGAAACGCCCCCATGTGCCAGGCGCAACGGCTTAAAATTTCAAAACTGGTGTATGCATACATTCTCTTGTCAACGAAGAGTGCATCATGTTCGTGGTAGTTCACCTGGCACGCATATTGGGCGTAAAGATAACACAGCGGAATATTATCAGGCCAATAATGATTGGCAATGCAGATCAGTGGTTCTATGCGTTGAGGACGTAATGAAAAAGCGCGTAAATAATAAGCTTGCGCGCGCTCCCAGGAAAAGCGTTGGTCTGTCAGGCTCAGTTTTTCAACCAGTCCTCCCAATCGGAATAATGTAATAAAATTTGCTTCATCCCAACCAGGTAGTTACGTCAAAAGACGTGTAGTAGTGATATGCTTCGTGCAAATTACCAAGGCATTCAAATGTTTGCGCCAAATAAAAGACGGTACGTTGGTTAGGTGATTACGATTGGGCGTACTCACTCAACAATAAAACCAGATCGCGTTTCCAGCGTACGGCACTTTTTTCTGCGCTGCACGGTGTTTGCTGGTAATCAAAATAGATTTCATCAGGAACTACACCATCATGGAGCATATCAGGGACTTAATGCACCGCACCCACAAAACGTATTTTGGCTTGAGCTCGAAACAAACGAGAAGTTCCGAAATCAACGGGATTATTCATCACAATGCGTATCATGAATAATGCGGCAGAGGTCTCCAATTGCGTCTTGCAAAAGTCAAGAAGGCGTTCTGCATGCATCAGTCTCCATTCAACATCAGGCATTAATATAAACGGGATCTGAGGAAAAAACGCTTCTGCTAATGTCAACGCCAGGTTGCGTGATGTGGAAAAATCGACAAATAGTTCTTGGGCGATATGGTAGACAGCTCCAGCCTGTTCCAGTATTTGCTTGGTGAGTGCCATGGTTGCATCAGTTGATCCTGTGTCCAGGATGAAAAAATGGCGGATCTTACCTGAGAGCAAGGGTTAAATGGTTGCAGTAATCGTGAGCTCTTCATCTTGGAGCATGAGAACGACACAAAGTAGCGATTCAGTGTAAGACATAATAAGGCATCCAATGCACAAAAGTGCGTATTATACGTCATTAATGGCATGATCAATATGACCAAATAACTGCTTGTAAGGAATTAAACTCCAGGACAGGTTATTGGTTTTTAGGCCCGATACAGGCGGTCGGTAATTGCAGCAATTGGGAATGCGCCATAAAAGCGAATAACTGATGGTGAGAAGGATGTATAAGATGATGAGTGGTGTTGAACTAACAGGTTCAGGCATCAACTCATCGTGTAGATGAGGTAGTGCGCCTGCAGCCAGTGTCAAGATAAAAAACGAAAGCAGATGCATTCGGATAAATCGCCCCCAATCAATGGCTACTGCTCCTAATGCAACGGTGCCCATTAAGGCAATAAAAAAAGAATCCAGGATAATTTATTCTCAAAAACACGCTTTAATTGGTGACGTACGGGGATAAAGGCAAGCAGCGACAGCAACAAGACAAGACTGTAGTTTTGGATGTAATGATTGTACTGAATTTGGAAGAGCACGCGCTCAATCGCTGCAGACATTGGCATCATCAGCCAACCAATGGAGCCGTAAGTGGACACCGGATAAGTTGGCGTCAACGATTGAGCAATGGCGAACACCTGCTCTCGATTACCCGAATGAATCAGGCAAAGGATAAAAGCCAGCAAAGACATGCTTAATAGAGCACAAAGCCACATCAGGCGTTTTGTCTGAACAGGTACTTTGAGGAGATATACCATGAATAAAAAAGGAAGAAAAACAGCAAACATTTCATGCGTTAGAATAACTAACGGATAAACAAGCAAAATACCATAAAAGAGTTTTGCAAAGGATCTAACTGAATAAACACATGCTGCCCAACCGGTAAAAGCCAGGATGGCACAATAAATACTTTCTTTGAAATACCCGCCCTGGCTTTCCACCTGATCAAAACTGTTAATCTGAAAGTTAAATACAAAAGGAGAGAAACTCAGTAAGGCAAACGGCAGCAGACGCGGCTGTCTGGTGAGTAAGCAATACGAAAAAATAAAGAAAAGGCCATTACATACCGTTTGAGCCAGAAAGGCATAAAATCCAGGGCTGATGTGGGTCAATAGAGTCAATTGATAAATCAACTCGCCTAAAAAGCCACGACGAACAAATCCTCCCTGGTAATTAATCAACCAGTCACCAATATGCCAGGTGCTGTGTGTCAGGTACGCTTGACAGCTTCCCATAAGCGTCAGTAAAAAAATAATACCAAGATAAACCGGTAACATGCGTTTGGCATCGAGCATCAGATAGCCAATTCCAGACCCAGTAGGCCACCGTGTTGTATGGGTATCGTATTCACTTTTCCGGTCATGTTTGTGGTATCCATACTAAAACTGCAATTTCCGCCAAATACACCTTGGTACGACAGATTCAAGGCAAGGTATTTATTGATGGACCATGAATGACCGGCATGAACTTCACCAGCCAGTTAGTATTTGTCAGGAATTGAGTTGGTACTGATAAACTGCCAATGTCGAAAAGTAAGTCCACCTTTGGCCTGAAAAAAGAAGGTAAGCTCGTGTAGCAAAGGACTTTTTATCGTCGCTAACAGATCCACCATGGGTTTGATTGTGGATGGAATAGGCAAACCACCCAGGAGCTCCATGGTTTCGTCGGAAATGTGCAAGCGCATCGTATTGCCACTTTGGACACCCTCCTCTAAACCAAATAACCACTGGTGCGGGGCATACAATGTCTTGCCTATAGACAACCGGGCAAAGGCTGTTTGGCCATCGTTTTGATACGTTTGCATGTAATCGGTGTAACCAATACCTGCTGAAAACACCCAGGTAAGTGATGCTGAGTTCCTGGCGTGAGCATGGACGTTTGCTGCGAAAAGAAGGAGGGGAACTCCAATTTTAAAAATGCAACTCCATCTGTCCAATCCCATGTAACTAACTTTATCAATTGGGTAAATTTATTATTTTACACTCAGGAAAAGTCAAAATGCAATTTAAGGCTCCAATAACACCATGTTGTCCGAACCTCCATCATTAAAAACAGGGTAGCTGCTTGTATTCTGACAGGAACTTAATGAGACAGTACTGGTGCTAATAGAACAACCGTGAATGCTGGTACTGCTCGGATCGGAGTAGTACAACATATCTCCTGTTGTATTGATGGCAAGCCACTTCGAAGCCTGATAGATGAAATTTGAGGTACAGCCTGATAATGCGCCAGTACTGGAATTGACGGAACACACCAGGATGCTCGTAGTGTTCTCGGCAATGAACGCATAGGTGCCGGCCGGATTTAATCGAATGTTAGTGATTGAATTGTTGGAGCCTGACGAGCTAGAGGTTGAAGTACAGCTGCTGACAGTTCCAGTTGTTTGGTTAAGACTACATACATATACATAATTATTATAAAAAGGTGATGAGCCCGTAGAATATGTATAGTATAGGTATGTTCCTGCTGGATTAATGGCAACACTGGTTATGTTTAATCCAGATACTGTCACAACAGAAGTACAACCAGTAACTGTTCCCGAGCATCGTTGGATAGCCGTGTTTACTGTTAGAAATACATAGTTACCATTAGGCGTTATTGTCATATCCAGCATGCTTGGTGAGCCGGAAAAAGCAGTTGTGGTACAACCGGTTAACGCACCCGAGCCTGGAGTGATGTTGCAATATACGGCGTCGCCGCTGTAAGTGTAGTAAAAATAAGTCTTGGCTGAGTTAATGGCTATTGCACTAACAGATTTACCTGACTGTGCTGAGAGAGAGGAGCATGTACCAAGGGTATTGTCGATATTCACCGAACACATGACCAATCCATCCTTAGCGCCCGCATTGATGGACACGAAGAGATAGCCTGCCAATCCAGTTGGACCGGTAGCCACCGTAACGCCAGTTGCACCGGTGCTTCCCGTTGCTCCTGTTGAACCCAAAGCTCCTGTAGCTCCGGTGGTTTGGTTCGTTGTTCCTGTTGCGCCCGTAGGGCCTCTGGAGCCGGTTTGTCCAGTAGAGCCTACAGTCACGGTGGAACCTGTGGCGCCCATAGCCCAGCTGGGGCCTTAAGTTACAGTTGTGCCACTACTTCCGGAAAGGCCGGTGGCACCATTGCTTCCGCCCGTCCCGGTGCTTCCTGTAAGCCCAGAAGCGCCCGTAGGTCCTGTTATATTCATCGCTGAGCCAGTGTTTCCAGTGGCCCCGGTTATTCCAGCTGAGCCTGTATTTCCTGAGGTCCATGTAGCGCCTGAAGTGCCATTGGAGCCAGTAGCCACGGTAACGCCTGTAGCGCCCGAGGAACCACTGGCACCATTCGTGCCCGTAGCTCCGATAGCACCGTTTATACCCATTGTACCTGGATTACCGGAGGCTACGGTCGTTCCAAGCGAACCATTGGTGCCCGTCCATTCCAGTAGTTCCGGCTATACCCGTAGAGCCTGTGTTTCCAGAAGTACATGTAGCTCCTGTGGCGCCATTGGAGCCATCAACTCCGGTAGTTCCTGCGCCTCCTGTGCTGCCTGAGGTCCCAGTCGGCATGTAGCACCAGGAAGGCCTGTGCCGCCTGCTGTTCCTGTGATTCCACTGGCACCGATCATACCCGTTGTCCCCGAGTTGCCGGAAGCTCCAGTTGCTCCCGGTAAGCCAGTGGCTCCTGTCGCCACGGCAAGCCCCAAAGCTCCCGTATTGCCTATAGCTCCCGTAAGAGACCCTGCGCGCCATTATTGCCGGTGGCTCCAGTAAGCCACTTAAGCCCTGCGCCGGTCATGCCCATAGCCCCAAGTAGCCACTGTTGGGCCCGGGAGTCCATGGGAACGCTGGGCGAGTTGCTGACGCATGTCCTGGATTTGAGCCAGAAGCTCATTGTTAAGGCGATTGACGTATTCTATAGAGGCTGGTGTTTCTGCGAGTGCATAGAGTGGAACTCCCATAGAGCATGCAAGAATGCACGTGGTAATGGAGGGTTTTTAATTGACATACGCATATAATCCCTGGCGACTAACGTGTTGGATCGGCGCTTGCACAATAAGTCAGCGCTCCGGTGAATGCATTAACACGACACGAAGTAATCGTCGATGGTTGGGCTACGTAAGCATAAGTGCCGGCATGATTGAATGTAATATGAAGTGGCGAATGGAATACACCCCCTGTGATTCTGCACCACCCAATAGTCCTGTCGCTTAATCCACAGAGCATACACTGACGGTTGCATGAGTTACATCGGTAATATAGGCGTAGGTTGCATTGGGATGCATGGCAATGCTTGTTGGTTTGGCAGGCCTTCGCTCTCCATGAACAAAGGCAGAGGAGCAATTGGTAAGTGATTCTGTTTCCTGATTCATAGCACAAAGGACAATAACTGCTTTGTTGATATCAGGGATGTAAGCATAATTCCCTTCAGGATTCACCGTGATACCCAAGGATGCACCCAATCCGTGAATTGACTTATCTGCACATGCTTCAGATACATCGGAATGGCACTCCTCGATGAACGCGTCTAATGTTTTGTCAGAAAATGTGGGGGCTCCAGTGGCACCTGTCGCACCTGTAGGCCCAGTGGCTCCAATGGTTCCGGTAGATCCAGTCGCTCCGGTGGCTCCTGTAACTCCATTGGCCCCGGTCGCTCCTGTTGGTCTACTTGAGCCCGTAGAGCCTGTAATCCCTGTAGCACCAGTAATCCCTGTGATTCCAGTAGGGCCAGTTGCACCTGTAGCTACGGTCATTCCTGTAGCTCCTGTTGCACCTGTAGCCACAGTCGCACCGGTTATTCCTGTAGAGCCTGTAATTCCTGTCGTGCCGGTGAGGCCTGTTGCTCCAGTCGCGCCACTAGGCCCGGTAATCCCTGTACTGCCAGTGGAGCCGGTTGTTCCAGTCGTTCCGGTGGCTCCAGTTGCCCCAGTCGACCCCGTCACCCCGACAGATCCTGTTGTTCCTGTTGTACCGGTAAGACCTGTTGCCCCACTTGCTCCGGTAGGTCCAGTACTACCTGTACTGCCTGTCGCCACGACAGTCCCAGTACCTCCTGTTGCGCCAGTACCTCCTGTTACGCCTGTGAGTCCTGTAACGCCGGTGGTTCCGGTGGCTCCTGTGACACCGGCCACTCCTGTTGTTACGGTTGCCACCGTAGCTCCTGTCATGCCGTTATTGCCCGTAGATCCTGTAGCTCCTATCGCACCCGTTGCGCCAACTCCTCCTGTTGCACCAGTAGTTCCTGCAGGACCTGCCCCTGTAGCTCCTGTTGCACCAGTAGCTCCGGTAGCGCCAGCAGGTCCTGGGGGGATGGAGGCTATTTGTACTTGCAGTTCTTGAAGTTGAAGCTTCAAGGCGTCATGAAGGAGATTGACGTATTCAATGGAGGCAGGGTTTCCTGCCAGTACTGATGTTGGTGATATGGCAGTACACGAGAGAATAAGCAGTTGAATGCAGTTATAGCGTGTCAAAAACATAGAAAGAAACACAAGAGAAAAGAGCTTAAACGATTCATGAGTTTATTCCTTAAACATCACGCTAAAAATGCAATGGATTCAATTCCATCTTTTAATCATTCTAAAAGAATATTAAATTTTTATTCGTATATTAGCCTAACAAACTCTGACTGAAGTGACAAGCCAATAGGTGAATAAAGGTAAATATCTCGCCCCAATTACTGTTTAGTTTCCTAGTCATTTGTATGAAAAGTATTCTTGAACTTCTTGAATATTTCTGCTTAATATGAACTATTCTAAATGGACGACTGTGATTTAATGGATTAAAAAATGGTAATTCCGAGAAAAGCACTCAGGGCGAGTCAATTTAAAACAAAGGGACCCGTATCAGATAGATCACACAAGACATTTAAGGTTACTTTTGGTGAAGATGATAAGCCTACAACCGCCTATTTTAAAGAGTTAGATCCCCAAAACCATTATCACGAGTTACTCGCTAAAATCAGTGTCGCAACCTCAGTATTTAAACGATCATTTCAAGGAAAAAGATCCGCCGAAGAGTTTTTAGTTTTTGATGATGACGATAATTTAATCGGTACGCTACCTCTTTGTGTCGAAAATTTTAAATCTTTTAACTTCGCCAGTGAAGGCATTCCTACCAACAGTACTTTAAAAGAGCAAGTTGCGCCTAGTGATAAGACTCTGATTGCAAAAAACATCATGGAGATCTTATTCGGAAGATGGTTCCTTGATGATGATGACTCTCATCCTCATAACCTCAGTTTAGTTGGTGACATTGATAGCTGATAGAGTTAACCAGTCACCTGGCCACCCCCCCATTTAGAACCCATCGTGCCCTACTAAGGCAATGGGCTCAAGACAATTTCATTACATACTCATACCTTATCAATCAGAACAATCTGTGTATTATTTTTGCATCTGGTAGTGGATGCTTCTTTACGAATAGGTCGAATTTATTCCAGTCGAACGACTTGCGTTGACTCCGCCTATTGAGCCAATTAAATATTATCCTCTTGGCTTCGTACAGAAATTTTGACACCATTT
>JBOFJV010000018.1:0-4732 GCA_051657005.1 Legionella sp.
TGCAAAAATAATACACCGATTGTTCTGATTGATAAGGTATGAGTATGTAATGAAATTGTCTTGAGCCCATTGCCTTAGTAGGGCACGATGGGTTCTAAATGGGGGGTTGGCCAGGTGACTGGTTAACTCTACCAGCTAAAATCAATTTTTTTACACTTTTGTTACAACAATCTGAGCATTTTTGATTCACATGCAGTACTTTCGTTGCTATCATTCGCGCTGATTTATAACCATTGGAGTAAAAAATGACATTTAGAGAGTTTTTGAATGAAGCATTCTTGTTACCAGGTACAATCGTTAGTGGTGTACTTGATTTATTATTAGGTAACACGAAGAAAAAAGTTAATGCAGACACTAAAAAAGAAGAGGTTGTATACGATGAGAATGATCAACCAGAAGTAAATCGTGGTTTATTCGGTTCAATCCTGGATGGTATTAAGTTCGGTGCTCGTGCATTTGCTGATTTCATTCACAACCATAGAAAAGCAATTGCTATTGCATTTTGGGCTTCTTTAGCAGTTGCTGGTCTTGCTGCGTTATCTGTATTTTTAGCACCTATCGTATTACCTGCTGCTGCAACTTTTACAGCTGCTGTAACTACTGCAGTATCTTTCGTTTTCGGTAGTACAGTTGCTGGCACTACTGCAGGCCTGATTGGTGGTGGTGCTGCTTTAGCTTTTGCTGCTACATCTGCTGCTATTTACCTTTCTGCTCTTGTTGTAAACTCAATCAGTGCAGCGGTAGGTTTCTTCAAAGAGTGGTCTGCTAAAAGAGCTGCTGCTAAACAAGGTGCATCAACTGGCGAAGAAGTAGAATATACTGCTAGCAATGATTCTGAATTAAGCAATACAGATGAACTTACTGGTTCTGCTACAAAGATGCAAGGACTTGGTCAACCAGTTTCACAAAGCAAGAAAGAAGATCCAAAGCCTGTTCACATTACTAAGCCAAAAGCAAGCCATGAAGAAGTTGTGCATTCTAATCACAGCCACTTACAGTGCTAATTAATATCTAGCACTCAAAAACGCGGCCCAGGCCGCGTTTTTTATTTTCCGTCCTAAAACCAACATCCATCTACAGCATTTACCGCGCTTTTGCGTTATAATCAGCCATTTTTACAGATCAGGTACTTTCATTGATGGCGACACAACGTAAAATGCTGGTCACCAGCGCCTTACCCTATGCCAATGGGCATTTACATCTGGGACATTTAGTCGAACACATTCAAACGGATATTTGGGTACGCACCCATAAAATGTCAGGGATTGAATGCATCAGCATTTGTGGTGATGACGCGCACGGCACGCCCATTATGTTGAAAGCCGAACAACTTGGCATAAGCCCTGAAGCATTAACTGCTGAAATCAAACAAAGCCATGAACAGGATTTCAAAGCCTTTGCCATTGCTTATGACTGTTATCACACCACCCATTCACCTGAAAATCAGGCCTTGGCATCCGTAATTTATGAGCAACTGCAAGCGCAGGGCGCGATTATTAAAAGAACCATTCGCCAGGCTTATGATCCCGTCAAACATATGTTTTTACCGGATCGTTATGTCAAAGGGACCTGTCCTAAATGCGGTGCTAAAGATCAATACGGGGATAACTGTGAAGTCTGTGGCGCAACTTACGCCCCCACCGATCTCATTGATGCCGTTTCTGCAATTTCCGGCGCCCAACCCATAGAAAGGGATTCCGAGCATTATTTCTTTGATTTGCCCCGTTATGACCATCTTCTAAAAGAATGGACCCGTAGTGGTCATTTGCAAACTGAAGTAGCCAATAAGCTCGATGAGTGGTTCGCTGCGGGCTTAAAGCAATGGGATATTTCTCGTGATGCGCCTTATTTTGGTTTTCCAATTCCAGGAACAACGGACAAATATTTTTACGTTTGGCTGGATGCACCGATAGGATATATGGCCAGTTTTAAAAAGTACTGCAATGAGCATGGCGCTTCATTTGAAGAGTTTTGGGATAAAGATTCCACTACCGAATTGTACCATTTCGTGGGTAAAGACATCGTCTACTTCCATGCATTATTTTGGCCTGCCATGCTTGCCGCAAGCGGCAATCGTACGCCGACAGCAGTTTATACGCATGGATTTCTGACCGTTGATGGCCAGAAAATGTCGAAATCACGGGGAACTTTTCTGGAGGCACGGACTTATCTGGAGCATTTGCATCCTGAATATTTACGTTATTATTTTGCAGCGAAATTAAATGGCCGCGTGGATGATTTGGATTTAAATTTTGATGATTTTACCAATAGAATTAACGCCGATCTGGTAGGTAAAGTCGTTAATATCGCCAGCCGTTGTGCCGGTTTTATCAACAAACGCTTTGATAATTACTTAAGCAGCAGTTTAAGTGAACCCAAATTGTATGCTGAACTGCTTGAAATGCGCACTGAAATCATTGAGTCCTTTGTTGCTCGTGATTATGCACGCGCTATTCGTCAGATTATGGATTGTGCTGACAAGGTCAATCAGTATATAGATACCCATAAGCCATGGGTTTTAGCAAAAGAAGAGGGACGATTACCTGAAGTTCAAGACATTTGTACTATGGGCATTAATTTGTTTCGTGTCTTAATCACCTATTTAAAGCCTGTATTGCCGTTGATGGCCAAAGTGTCAGAAACGTTTTTAAATTGCGCGCCGCTGACGTGGGAAACCATTAATCAGCCTTTGCTAAATCACCGACTCAATCCGTTCCAACCGTTAATGGTTCGTGTTGAAAAAGAAAAAATAGAGGCCATGCTGGAGCAATCGAAAAAGGGACATCATGGCATCAGTTAAAGAAATTGACGCCCTGTTGCCACAAACTCAATGCGGTGAATGCAATTACCCGGGCTGCCTGCCTTATGCCGAAGCCATGGCTCAAGGTACTGCAACGATCAATAAATGCCCTCCAGGTGGTGTAGCCACCGTAAAGGCTTTAGGTGCATTACTTCATATTGACCCCACGCCTTATCTCGAAGAAGCGCTTGCAAATACCCGCGCGCCCTCGGTTGCCGTTATCCGTGAAGCGGAGTGCATCGGTTGTACGAAATGCATCAAAGCCTGCCCTGTGGATGCCATCATTGGCAGCGGAAAACTCATGCATGCCGTCCTTGCGCACGAATGCACTGGTTGTGGTCTATGTGTTGCGCCTTGTCCTGTTGACTGCATCGATATGGTCACCTTAGCGGATATAGAATATGATAAAGACTTGGCCCGCCAACGATTTAACGCCAAGCAAACGCGTTTCTTACGCGATGAGCATGAAAAACAACTTGCTTATAGGGAAAAACGTCAATTAACCTTGCAATCTACTGATAAAGTTCAGGATGTCAAAGCCAAGCAAGACTACATCCAACAAGCATTGGCCAGAGTTCAAGCGAAAAAAACTCATGAATAAACAGAAACGCCGGGAAATTTTTACTCGTTTTCGTGCGCAAAATCCACATCCGACTACCGAGCTGGTTTATCATTCTGCTTTCGAATTACTCATTGCCGTCATTCTTGCAGCCCAGGCAACAGACGTCAGCGTCAATAAAGCAACTGCCAAGTTGTTTCCAAGAGCGAACACCCCACAAAGCATTTTGGATTTAGGACTGGAACAACTCAAAGAGTATATAAAATCCATAGGTCTGTATAACAGCAAAGCCAAAAATGTAATGAAAACCTGTGCCATACTGATAACAGAACATCATGGAGAGGTTCCAAGCCAACGCCAGGCATTGGAAGCCTTACCTGGCGTGGGTCGAAAAACAGCAAATGTCATTTTGAATACTGCTTTTGGTGAGCCAACAATAGCAGTAGATACGCATATTTTTCGCGTTGCTAATCGAACCGGGCTTGCCAAAGGGAAAACACCTTTAGCAGTCGAGAAAGTCTTGCTTAAAAACATCGATCCTGAGTTTTTAAAAGATGCGCATCATTGGCTCGTTTTGCACGGCCGCTATGTGTGTACCGCCAGAAAAACGCAATGCAAAACGTGTATTATTCAAGATCTTTGCGAATATCCTGATAAGAATTTATAGTAACAGTTTTAACGAATCTTAAGGCCAGTAGAGACTTATCCTGGGTGCAGCGAAGCTAAACCAGGGTTTATGGATTTGCATCAGAACCCTGGGTTCCACTACGCTACACCCAGGCACTATGATCACTGATGCCAGTGACGACTTCAGTTACGGATAACAACCATGAACAAACACCATAGAAATGCGCTAATCAACTTCATTCTATTAAAATTTTATCGTTTTTTAGCAAAAGAAGACAAGGTATGCAAAAGGACTTATTTGTATGACTTTGAGCAACTTACTCAAGAGATCAGTCCTTGTGATGTACTTCTTGTAGAAAGTCATACCCGTATTGGCAACATCATCCGCCTTATTTCAGAGAGTACCTTGACGCATGCCGCTTTGTATATTGGTCGTCTTCAAGATATTACTGACCCCAAATTACAAGAACTTGTGGAAAAGTATGCCCCAAACTAGCTCTCAGAGCAGTTAGTCAGACCGCACCCGTAAAGCAGGTGGCTTGACGGTGGTGAGCAGCCCCAATGGCTGCCGGCGATTAGTTCAAACTAACTTTAAAAATTACCTTTATCATCAGAACCGCTCGTTTTATCGAGCTGCTCCTGATTTTGAATATATTCCCTAAGTTTAGATTCCTCAAAACCCACGGTAGAAACAGCATAGCCACGAGCCCAGAAGCGCTCGCCGTTAAAATTCCTTTTCCTGCCAC
>JBOFJV010000019.1:0-4172 GCA_051657005.1 Legionella sp.
GAACCGATTTATTATCTCATTCACTGTTTCCTTCAGGTATCAAAAGACCATGGGCCACCTCTCATACTAAACTTAACGGAGCTCAATCACTTCAACCTTGCGGCTTACGGCTTACAACTTCCTTTGCCTACGCTTAACCATACGCGTTACCACATACAGCCCAAGGATAAGTACGAAATGCGCTCGGTCGTGCTTTCCCGGTAGCAACTTTCGTGGCGCACTTTAATTGGTTTTATTATGGTTCTTCTTTCCTTACCTTTTTTTGATCTGGGTCTTGTCTTCTTTATGAATGAATCAGAAAACCAAATCATTAAAATCTCTAATTTCCATGATTTTGTTTCTGCCTACTTCATGGTGTTAGGCTACAGCTATGTTCTTTTCGGCTTTTTACTCGCCCTGGCATCAGGAATCGCGTCATTGTATCTACGTGACCAATTGGTTTATCACATATTGTATACCGATAAACGACGCAGTCACAGCTTACCTCGATACGTTGGCACAAAGCAGGTAAAAACCAAATCCAAACCAATCACTAAAACAGGGGCTATTCATCGTAAAAAAACGTGAGTAAAATCACTTTATCTTGTGGGTCTATTATCCTAAAGGCCCTGTTTCACTCTATTGCAGGTTATAATGAGTTTGGCCATATCTACTTTTAATGATAAAGAACGTCTTTTTTTTCTGTTGGATCATGAGACAACAGTTCTTACCCCCAATAACCGTCTTAGTGAGTCGCTGCTTCAAGACTATTTCGTTCATTGCCAGAACCAAACTGTAGATAAACCCAAGTGCATGCCTTATCGAGTTGCGCTGGTTAAAGCCTATGAATACCTTCACTTTACCCAACCACACAATCAACTACCTACCTTGTTAAGTGATGCTCAATGTCAGCATCTATGGCGCAAAATCATTCAATCTGAATCAAGAATCACCTGCAGTGATGGTTTGCTGCAATCAGTAATGAGTGCATGGGAACGCTGTCAACAATGGCAAATCCACCCAGAAGATCCAACGTTTCATTACACCGACCAAACCAAGCAATTTCAGCAATGGTGGCGATTATTTGAAAAACAACTCGCGCAACAACAACTCATTACCCAATACCAATTAGTGCCCTTTTTAGTTAATGCAAACAGCTATTTATTTTCGCAACCGATTGTCTGGGTCTGTTTTGATGATTTTACACCACAACAACTCCTGCTTCAGGAGCATTTGACACATCAAGGACTGTCACAATATCACTATGATTTAAAAGAAAATTCATCAAAAACTGAAGTGTTCGCAGCGCAAAATACTCATGAAGAATATCAACAATTGATGGCCTGGTTGCATGCAAAAATCCAACAAGGAGAACAACGTCTTGGTGTCGTTGTGCCCAACTTGGAACACGAATCAGCATCACTGCAAAGAGCTTTAGCCCATCATTTTGATAGACCTTTCTTTAACATTTCCCTCGGACAATCACTAAGCAGCTTCCCTTTGATAGCTCATGCTTTATGTTGGCTTAATCTGGATGAATACTTAACGCCCCATCAAACCAACCTTCTGCTGCAATCACCGTATTTAGGCGCTGCTAAAGAAGAGTTTTTAGCACGCTCTGACTATTTGCAAGAAAGTACTTTACTGGAACAATCAATCATTCCCTTATCTACGCTCATAAAAGAGCTGCATAAGAAGACACCCAAACTTGAAAAGTTATTGAGCAAAATTACTCCTTATCCGCAAACAGCCAGTGTTCACGAGTGGATTTCATGCTTTAAGGAACGTTTAAACACTGTGGGATTTCCAGGAGATTACAGTCTTAATTCAGAAAACTATCAGTGCCTTAATCGCTTTATCATGCTTTTCGATGAGCTCAGACAATTCACTCTGATCAGTGATCGTTTGACTCAAGACGATGCTTTTGAGGTCGTGCATCAACTGGCTAATAACACGATTTTTCAGGCCCAAAAAAACAATGCCCCTATTCAGGTTTCGGGTTTATTGGAAGCATCAGGATGTGAGTTTGATAGCTTATGGGTTATGGGTTTAACGGATCAATGCTTGCCACAAAAAATAAATTTATCTGCCTTTATTCCACCTCAACTACAGCGCAATTTACGTATGCCTCACAGCCTTCCTGAACGTGAATTGCACTTTGCGCATCAAACCATACAAAGACTGCAACACAGTGCTCGCACCATCGTCTTTAGTTATACCAAATTACAAGGAGACTCTCTCAATTTGCCCTGTTCTTTGATCACGCAATACCCCAACTTTACCCCCTTCTTAATCAATTATGACCGGATGCAAAATTCTGATTTAATGACTATGGATGAATCCTTTAATATCCCATTATTACCTGAAGAATCCATTGCTGGAGGTACCGCGATTTTGGCAAATCAGGCTAATTGTCCTTTTAAAGCCTTTGCTGAGCATCGACTTCGGGCAAAAACATCACCACAAATGACGGATGGGTTAAATAATAAAGAACGTGGACAAATCATTCATAAGGTAATGGAGTTACTATGGAACACTTTAAGGAGTCAACATGACCTGCTTCAGCTTGCTCCACATGCCTTAGAACAGCATATCAATGAAGCAATTCATACAGCCTTAGCCTCAATAAAACACCAACCTCAGAACGCCATTTTGGAGGTAGAAAGTATTCGCTTAAAACGGTTAGTCCACGCGTGTCTGGAATGGGAAAAGCAACGCCCTCCCTTTACTATTACTGCGTTAGAACAATCTTACTCAGTTCATTTGGCAGGCCTTGATTTTCAAGTGCGGATTGACCGTTTAGATCAAATTGAAAACAAAAAATGGGTTATTGATTACAAAAGCAGTCTGCCTGCGAGCAAACCTTGGAATGAAGATCGCCCCAAAGAACCCCAATTACTCCTTTATGCACTACTTGATGAGCAAATTAATACTCTTTTATTTCTGCAACTGAAAGCGGGAAAAATAAGCTGCGCGGGCATCAGTGAAGAAAAACACACTATCTACGGAATCACTGCTTTAAAAAAAGAAGAAACATGGACAGGTCGCCGAGACACCTGGCAACAACAGCTCACTGAATTGGCCTCAGAATTTCAACAAGGTCATTGTCCTCCACAACCGGTTCATCTCAGTATTTGCCAACAATGCGATTTCCAAAATTTATGTCGTTTTCAAGCTGAAGGCTAATCAACAAAAAAATAGTATTTTTTATGTCGAATTCATATTAATTATGTTATAAAGCTCGTGGATCTGTGCATATATCTTTTCTCAAGGCAAAAATTTATCCATATAATTTGATGTAACGCCATGAAAAATAAATGGAAAGCCATCGAATGGTTTTAATCCCATGATTCCACTACTACTAATAATATAAAGAGCTGAACCATGCCTTATAATCATAGAAGAATAGAATTACGTTTAAGAGCGCTTGACAAAAGACTACAGGCATTATTTGCTGACCAAGAACAACTGGATATTCAGATTCGCACCAAAATAAAACGCCAAATTAAAGAAATTCAAGAGTATTACAACCTATCCTACGAAAAGGCCTCTTCAGCCAAAAGGGTAGTACAGATTTTAAATAGCTATAACTCATTTATTAATCAATTAGAGGCAGTCAAAAGGGGCGACCTAGATGCTAAATCCGCTATAGAAAATATAGGGAGCGCAACCGAATCAAGAAAAATTAATGTGTTACTTCATAATCTCTGCAAAGCAGCCGAAGCGGTATTTTGGGCGGCTACCGCACTTACTCTTGCTGCCTCAATTTTTGGAATTGCTTTACCTATGTTGATAGTGCAACCTGCCTTGGGTGTTGCTGTAGGAATAACTATTGTAGGGGCAATGCTTTACACGGGATACAAATGCCTTTCTGCATTAACTGAATTCAGAGCGATGAGCCGCCATGACTCTGAATATAACAGTGAAGTAGGTCTCATTTCATCTTTTTTCAAACCACCACGCAAAGAACCTCAGCACGAAATGAATGAGCCACTTGAGCATGCGGCCGAATATTCTTGGCTCGTTCCCATTTAAGGGGGCAGCTCTAATCACCCACAGAGCACCTTAACACGCACTCTGTAATTTTCAAATTTTCTAAAACCATAAGCTCTTCGCTGAATTAGTTTCATTTTACGATGAAACCATTCTGTGATTCCATTTGATTTACTAAACCGCCACATTCTGGCGACTTC
>JBOFJV010000020.1:0-17507 GCA_051657005.1 Legionella sp.
ACTAAACTTAACGGAGCTCAATCACTTCAACCTTGCGGCTTACGGCTTACAACTTCCTTTGCCTACGCTTAACCATACGCGTTACCACATACAGCCCAAGGCTAAGTACGAAATGCGCTCGGTAGCGCTTTCCCGGTAGTACTTTCAGCTACTAGCGGTCGTGCACTTTCGTGGCGCACCTTAATTTGATTTTAACCAATAACCATGGTTTCGCTCTGCTTCACCAAGGTTATTAGAATAAATGATGGCAATTGGTACTTATTCCTTGAGAACAGCCGAATCATGCCTTATTGTAAACTAAGACTATGCTACGAGTTCAAAGAGCTGATAACCTACAATTGCCGAAGCCGCGATTGCGCCACTAATTTCAATCACTAAAGATAATAAACTGTGCTTATTACAATACTGTTGATCATTTGCAGCAAATTCCTCTTCTGCAACTAATTCCTCTTTTTCCATCAGAGCAAATTCAAATAGCGGCTCCTCGCCTTCGATCGCATCCCACCAGCCTTCTAACCAGTGTTCTGCTTGTTGTGTCCCGGCACGAAATGGATTATCTTCCTCAGCTACATCGGCACGTGCACACTCGTAACCTAATGCATAGCTGTCTTCATAGCTTGGATGATCAATGTTAAAACGTAGTTTAATATGTGGTAGTAAGGCTGTTATGTAGTTCATGATTGTACCCTCTATTTATGCATCAGTATCGTGTCAATACTGTCAATAATTTTCGCACTTAAAACAATTTTACGACTTTAAGTTAACGCTTAGTTACCAAATGAAAAGATTTACTAATTCTTGACAAATGATTTTTGAAAATAAAAATTGCGATATTTTCTTCTTTTATCTTTCTAATTATATAATGCAATTATTGGGCCAAGTTTATTTTGTTCCTTTAAAAACCAAAAGAAGCAGAGTAAGAGCAAAAAGAGGGATAAAACATAAATTTGAAGCGTAAATTAACTTTTTGCCGGCAAATTTTGCCGTTCAAAAAAGATAATTGTTTGAGTATCCAATCATCGCTCAGATAACCATTACTGCTATGGAGCTAATCGATGATGCGCCCATTTTCCATCCTGCTTAAAGTAATGAATCCGATCGTGCAGACGATTATCTCTTCCCTGCCAAAACTCGATTTCATCGGTAACAATCTGATATCCCCCCCAATAACTTGGGCGCACTATAGGCTCTTGGCCATGCTTTTTGATTAACTCATTAAGTGCATTTTCTAAAGACCTTCGATTCTGAATTTCATGACTCTGAGGCGAAATAATTGCACTAAATTGGCTTTTAATTGGTCTTGAGGAAAAGTACTGATCGGATTGTTCCTTATCCACTTCATGTACCGCGCCCCGAATGCGCACCTGACGTGCCATTTGAGGCCAGTAGAAATTTAATGCCACATAAGGTCTATTGTGTATTTGTCTGGCTTTTGTGCTCTCATAATTGGTATAAAAAAGAAAATTTCCTTCTTCCAATCCTTTTAATAAAACCACCCTGGAATCTGGATGTCCCTTATCATCGACAGTAGAAAGCACCATCGCTGTGGGATCATTTTTTTCATTTTTTAAAACATCTTCAAACCAATGTCGAAATTGGACAAGGGGATCCTCTGGCAAAGTGTCTTCGCTTAAATTAAGCTCACCATAATCACGTCGTATATCTGCTATGCTTCTGAAGTTTGTCATGGGATACCGTAAAAAACCGCCAACTTGATTTAAAAACTTAACATTCATTAGGTTGAATCAATCTAAGAAAAAACATCTCAATAGTGTAGCCTGGGTGCAGCGAAAGCGGAACCATGGTTTATTGATTAGGTTCAGAGAACCCCGGGCTCCGCTTCGCTGCACCCAGGCTACAATAATCTCTTAAATTGACGTCCTTTTGAGTTCACAATGGATGCATATCACGTCATTGCAAACGAAATGAAGCAATCCAGAAAGATACTTCATTCAATAACGACTTTTCTACCAACCAGTGACCTCAGCAACAGCATCACCTAAATCGGCAGGTGATCGCACTGTACGCACACCAGCAGCTTCTAGTGCAGCATATTTCTCAGCAGCTGTTCCTTTGCCACCAGAAATGATTGCGCCAGCATGCCCCATACGTTTACCAGCAGGTGCTGTCACTCCGGCAATATAAGAAACAACTGGTTTGCTTACATGCGATTTAATGTATTCAGCAGCTTCTTCTTCTGCTGATCCACCAATTTCACCAACCATAATAATCGCTTTCGTTTGCGGATCGTGCTCAAACAATGCTAAAGCATCAATAAAGCTGGTACCTGGAATAGGATCACCACCAATTCCGATGCATGTACTTTGCCCAAAGCCTTTATCAGTAGTTTGTTTTACTGCTTCATAAGTTAGGGTACCAGAACGTGAAACAATACCTACTTTTCCAGGTAAATGGATGGAGCCTGGCATAATTCCAATCTTGCATTCGCCTGGAGTAATAATTCCAGGGCAATTAGGGCCGATTAAACGGGCTTGAGTATTGTTTTCCAAATATACTTTCACTTGCAGCATATCTAATACAGGAACACCTTCTGTAATACAGACAATCAGTTGAATACCTGCATCCGCAGCTTCCAAAATAGAATCTTTGCAAAATTGAGCTGGGACATAAATCACACTTGCTTCTGCTTGCGTTTCTTCAACTGCATCACGCATGGTATTAAATACAGGCAGCCCTAAATGCGTCTGTCCACCTTTGAATGGGGTAACGCCACCTACCATACGTGTACCATAAGCAATCGCTTGTTCTGAGTGATATGTTCCTTGCTTGCCAGTAAATCCCTGACACAATACTTTGGTTTCTTTGTTAACTAATACGCTCATTGTTGACCTCAAAATTAAGTAATTACGCTACAGCTGCTACAATTTTCTTCGCAGCGTCAGTTAAACTGGTCGCAGCAATCACATTCAAATCACTTTTATTTAAAATATCCGCACCCAGTTGTGCATTATTTCCTTCAAGACGCACAACCACTGGAATTTTTACATCCACTTCTTTCACCGCAGCCAGAATACCATCGGCGATCAGATCACAACGGACAATACCACCAAAAATATTCACTAAAATACCTTTCACTTTTTCATCAGATAAAATAATTTTCAGTGCTTCACTGACTCGTTCTTTAGTCGCGCCACCACCAACGTCCAGGAAATTAGCTGGCTCACCACCATGCAGCTTGATTACATCCATAGTTGCCATGGCAAGACCTGCGCCATTCACCATGCAACCGATCGTCCCATCAAGAGGAATGTAGTTTAACTCCCAATCACTAGCAAGATTTTCACGCTCATCTTCTTGAGACGTATCACGCATGCCTTTTAATTTAGGCTGGCGATATAAGGCATTGCCATCAATATTTATTTTGCCATCCAAACACAGCAATTGCCCTGATTTAGTAATTACCAGGGGATTGATTTCTAATAAGCTTAAATCACATTCAACAAACATTTTACCCAAGCCCATCATCAAATGAGTAAACTGCTTTATTTGATCATCATTTAAACCCAATTTAAAAGCTGCATCACGGCATTGGAAAGGCATCACGCCAAAAAGAGGGTCAACAACGACCTGAAAGATTTTTTCTGGTGTTTTTTCGGCTACTTTTTCAATTTCAACACCGCCTTCAGTCGAGGCCATGATCACAACACGACGTGTAGCGCGGTCAACCACTGCACCAAGATATAATTCTTTATCAATATCACATGTTTCTTCAATTAGAACAGCATTCACCGGTTGTCCGTTTGCATCCGTTTGATAAGTAACCAAACGTGTACCCAATAATGCTTTCACTGCCGCAGCTAATTCATCTTTGTTAGCTACTAATTTCACACCGCCTGCTTTTCCTCGACCACCTGCATGAACTTGTGCTTTAACAACCCAACGACTCGTTGACAGTTGTGATGCTACTTGTAATGCATCTTCAACATTGTAAGCCACTTCACCCTTGGGAACGGGTAAGTTATAGCTAGCAAATAACTGTTTTGCTTGGTATTCATGTAAATTCATTGCAATTACCTTTTTTAAAAAGCGTGATCTGCATAAAACGATACACATGCATTCATGCGAATCACGCTGTTACATTTCATTAAACATTAAGTAAAAGTCGCGCTGGATCTTCCAATAGCTCTTTAACACTCACTAAAAATTGTACAGAATCTTTACCGTCAATCAATCGATGGTCATAAGACAAAGCGACATACATCATAGGACGAATAACAATTTGCCCTTTTTCGACAACAGGTCTATCTTCAATTTTATGCATTCCTAAAATACCTGTCTGGGGTGGATTAATAATTGGCGTAGCCAGCAAAGAGCCAAAGACACCGCCATTAGTAATCGTAAAAGTACCACCTTGCATGTCTTCAATCGCTAATTTTCCTTGTCTGGCTTTCGTTGCATAATCATTAATTGCCAGTTCAAGCTCAGCCATACTCTTTTGATCCGCATCGCGAATTACTGGCACCACTAAGCCTCTTTCGGTAGAAACAGCAATACCAACATCATAAAAACCATGATATACGATATCTTGATCATCAATGGAAGCGTTTACTGCCGGAAAACGCTTTAATGATTCAACAACTGCTTTTGTGAAAAACGACATAAAACCAAGTTTTACGCCATGCTTGTTCTCAAAACTGTCTTTATACTGAGCGCGCAGATCCATTACTGCTTTTAAATTGACTTCATTAAACGTAGTTAACATCGCCGCATTGTGCTGTGCTTCTAATAAACGCTCGGCAATCTTGGCACGTAGTCGCGTCATAGGCACTCGACGTTCTTCACGTAAGCCCATAGGTGCCTGGCTTACTTGTTCTGATTTACTTTGTTTAGGCTGCGACGCTTTTTCACGACCTGATTCTATATAAGCAAGCACATCCTCTTTAGTGATGCGCCCATCCTTGCCACTACCTTGAATTTGTCCTAGTTGCACATCATTTTCCGCCATCATACGACGCACTACTGGACTTGTTGATTTATCTTCTTTAGCACTTACTCGCTTGCTTTCGGCGCTTTCTTCTTTGCTACTTGCCTTGTCACTTTCAGCTTTCTTTTCTTCTTTCGCATCAGCCGAAGTACCTTCTTGTATTTTTGCAAGTAATTGCCCGGAATGTACTGTATCGCCGACTTGAAACATGATATCAGTGAGCACACCGTCTGCTGGAGCAGGAACTTCAAGTACCACTTTATCTGTTTCTAAATCCATTAAATTCTCATCTCTGGTAACTTTCTCACCTACTTTTTTATGCCAGGCAGCTACAGTTGCATCAGCAACTGACTCAGGCAAAACAGGTACTTTGACTTCGATAGACATGGCTATACCTTCTTATTTGATTAAATTCATTAATAATTTGAACTCTTGGATTAAACGTTGCTTTAACCCAAGAGTATAAAAACTTATCCTAATAGAGCTTGCTCAACCAAAGCGTGCTGTTGCTTTGCATGTAGCGCAGGAATACCTACTGCAGGTGCTGCAGCAAATTCTCTTCCGGCATAATGCAAAGTTTGCTCAGGACGCAAACAATCTTTCATATTGTGCTGAGAGGAAAACCACACGCCTTGATTTTGTGGTTCTTCTTGACACCAAATGACTTCCTTGGCTTGAGGGTATTTATTTATCTCAGCAGTAAGTGCTTTCTTTGGAAATGGATACAATTGCTCAATTCGCACTAAAGCAATATGGTTTAACTCTTTATCACGACGCATTTGCAATAAATCATAATAGCCTTTTCCACAACACAACACCACTTTTGTAACTTTTTGCGCATCGATTGCATCAATTTCAGGAATAATTGTATGAAATTTTCCTTTCATTAAATCATCCAAAGGAGAAACAGCGAGCTTATGACGTAATAAACTCTTAGGTGTCATCACAATTAATGGCTTGCGGAAATTACGAATGACTTGTCTTCTTAATAAATGGAAGATTTGCGCAGGTGTAGTCGGTGTACATACTTGCATATTATGCTGCGCACAAAGCTGCATGTAACGTTCCAAACGAGCAGATGAGTGTTCTGGCCCTTGGCCTTCATAACCATGTGGCAACAACATCACCAAACCACATAAACGACCCCATTTTTGCTCACCAGAGCTAATAAATTGATCGACAACTACTTGCGCACCATTAGCAAAATCACCAAATTGCGCTTCCCAAAGAACAAGGAAATTAGGGTCAGAAGAGGCATAACCGTATTCAAAAGCCAACACGGCTTCTTCAGAAAGTACTGAATCGATTACAAAAAAAGGTCTGTTGTGTTCATTCTTTATTTGTTCTAAAGGAACAAAGGTTTCTCCATTTTCAACATCATGTAATACCGCGTGACGATGAGCAAATGTTCCCCGCCCAGAATCTTGACCTGACAAACGTACACCATAACCTTCCTGGACTAAACTGGCATATGCCATAGTTTCTGCATAACCCCAGTTCATTGGAACTTCACCAGCGGTCATCTTATCACGCTCATTTAATAAGCGTTGAACAACAGGATGCAAGCTAAATCCTTCTGGTAACGTGTTCAATTGCTTCGCTAATTTTTGCAAATTCGCTTTAGTAATGGTGGTGTCTGCCTTATCAGTCCATTTCGCATTCAGATAAGGTGTCCAATCAATAGCGTATTTCCCTTCATAATTGTCATGGACCAAATCAACAACCGCTTTACCTTGATCTAAACCATCACGATAATTATCAGCCATTTTTTCAGCATCTTTGCTGGTCAATAATCCTTCTTTAGCAAGTTGCTCGGCATAGATTTCTTGCAACGGACGCATGGATTTAATTTTTTTATACATTGCCGGCTGCGTCACCGCAGGCTCATCGGCTTCGTTATGACCATGTCGTCGATAACACACGAGATCGATTACGACATCGCGTTTAAATTTCATTCTGAAATCAAAAGCAATTTGAGTCGCAAATATAACGGCCTCGGGATCCTCACCATTCACATGAATAATCGGTGCCTGGACCATTTTAGCCACATCAGTGCAATATACTGTAGAACGTGCATCGAGTGGATTGCTGGTAGTGAATCCGATTTGGTTATTAATAACGATGTGGACTGTTCCTCCAGTACAATAGCCGCGTGCTTGAGAAAAATTAAACGTTTCCATCACGACACCTTGACCTGCAAAAGCAGCATCACCATGAATCACAACTGGAACAACTTTTTCTTTTTTCTCAAGATCATTACGTCGTCGCATGCGCGAACGAACCGATCCCTCTACTACCGGGCCAATAATTTCCAAATGAGATGGATTAAACGCTAAAGCCAAATGCACTACTGAACCTGATTGAGTTTTAATATCTGAAGAAAAGCCTAAATGATATTTCACATCACCAGTACGTTCATATTGAACTTTCCCTTCAAACTCCTGGAACAATTCTTTGGGCTCTTTACCCAATACGTTTACTAATACGTTTAAGCGCCCTCGATGTGCCATACCAATAATTACTTCTTTAACATTATCTCGTCCAGCACAATGTATCAGTTCCTTCATCATCGGAATTAATGAGTCACCACCTTCAAGCGAAAAGCGTTTTTGTCCCACATAGCGAGTACCTAAATAACGCTCTAAACCATCTGCAGCAATGAGGTCTTTTAAAATCTCGAGTTTTTTAGTGGCGCTGAACGTGGGGCGACCACGCACTGATTCCATTCTTTTTTGCAGCCATTCTGTTTCTTCGGTGTCAGAAATATGCATGTATTCAATGCCAATACTGCCACAATACGTTTCACGCAATGCCCGGTATATTTCATCCAAAGTCATTTCTGGACCGTTAAATGTCGTTCCAGCAAAAAATTTACGACTTTTATCCGCTTCCGATAGATGATGATAATCTAATTCCAATGCCGGTACAGACATACGCTCCGTCATTTCTAAAGGATCTAATTGAGCAGCATGGTGACCTAATGATCGATAGGCATTAATTAAATGGGCAACCTGGTATTGTTGGCTGTCTGCGGATTGCACCACATGGATTGCTTTTTTATCTGCATTCTGCAAAAAATAATCGCGAACATCTCGATGAGAAAGTTCTTTTTCGGCACCATTCACTTTAGGCAAAGAACTAAATACTGCACGCCATTCAGATGGAACCGAACTGGGATCAGAAAGATAATCTTCATAAAGACTATCAACATATGCCATGCTTCCTCCAGACAAATAGGAAGAAGCCCATTCATTTTGCAGATTGGAACTGCTCATTTTCTCTCTCCAAAGGGGGTATTGATAACTACCACCATTAAATCAGCTATTCACACATCCAGGCGGATAAAATGGCTATCCCTGCAAAAGCAGGGATTCATCCTTATACTGGTTCCGAGCCAACTTCAGGATGATTTCCATTGTTATGGAAATAACATGTTCCTAATTTAACGGCTTTTGACCAAGTACCCAAATAACAAGAAAATTATAAGGCAATGATCCAACAACAAATCCAAGAGCTCTCAAGATTTAACCGCTGATGAATCATTACCTTCCGATTAAATTTCTTGCGTCAACATTTGTATGCGAATATCGGAAATCGCTTTTGTTGGATTGAGTCCCTTCGGGCACACATTCGCACAATTCATAATGCTTCGGCAACGAAATACGCTAAAAGGATCCTGTAACTTATTTAAACGATGTTCGGTTGCATTATCACGACTGTCTGCTAAAAATCGTCTGGCTTGTAATAATCCTGCAGGTCCTACAAACTTCTCTGGATTCCACCAAAATGAAGGACATGAACTGGTGCAACACGCGCATAAAATACATTCATATAATCCATCAAGTTGCGCTCGCTCTTCCGGAGATTGTAACCGTTCTTGTGCAGGCGTTACGCCATCATTTTGCAAGTAAGGCTCAATCCGTTCATATTGTTGATAAAACTGCGTCATATCAACCGCCAAATCACGAATTACCGGAAATCCTGGTAAAGGGCGCAGAACGATTTTGTCTGTCTTTAATTGAGAGACATGCGTAATACAAGCCAGGCCATTCGTTCCATTAATGTTCATACCATCCGAACCACAAACACCTTCACGACAGGAACGTCGGTAGGTTATTGAAGGATCTTGTTCGGCTTTTAGACGCTCAAGTAAAGTGAGCAACATTGGGTCACTTTTAACAGGGAGCTCCATTTCATAATCCTTCATATAAGGCTTAGCATCTACCTCAGGATTATAGCGATATATTGATACTGTTATTTTTTTACTATCTGCCATGTGGTGTATCCTCTTTAGTAAACGCGTTCTTTCGGCGCAAAGGGCTCGACATGTTTTGGTGCTGCATTCACTGGACGAAAATCAATTCGCTCGCCCTCTGCAAAATAGAGCGTGTGCTTAATCCAGTTTGCATCATCCCGTTTTGGAAAATCTTCACGACTGTGCGCACCACGGCTTTCAGTACGAATAATTGCCGAATGTGCGGTTGCATAAGCAGTTGCCATCAAATTATCCAACTCTAATGCGCTCACTCTTTCTGTGTTAAATATCTTGCTCTTATCTTCCAATTTGGCATGCGCTAAACGCTCACGCAATGCTTGCAGACGCTTTAAGCCAGAAGCCATAACGTCTCCAGTACGGAATACGCCAAAGTCCTCTTGCATCACACGTTGCATTTCATCACAAATTACCGCCTGGCTTTCGCCTTCTTTTGAATAACTCCATCGATTATAACGCTCTAAAGAAGCATCAATATCATCATCACTTACGTAGGAAATCTCAGGTAATTGATTGGATTGCCATAACTCATCAACGTGCAAGCCAGCTGCCCGGCCAAAAACTACTAAATCCAATAAAGAATTACCCCCCAAGCGATTCGCGCCATGCACCGAAACGCAAGCACATTCACCTACCGCGTACAATCCTTCAACGACATGTTCTTTATCATGTGTTTTAGTAATGACTTGTCCGTATTTATTGGTAGGAATACCGCCCATACTGTAATGGCACGTAGGAACTACTGGTATTGGCTCTTTGATTGGGTCAACTCCCGCAAATTTCATCGAGAGCTCACGAATTCCAGGTAATCGCGACATAATCAGATCCGCACCCAAATGATCTAATTTTAATTTGACGTGATCAACGCCTTTAGGATCAAAACCTTTACCGGCTCGTATCTCTAAAGCCATGGAACGTGCTACCACATCTCGAGAAGCGAGATCTTTAGCTCGTGGAGCATAACGCTCCATAAAGCGCTCCCCATCTTTATTGATCAAATAACCGCCTTCGCCTCGACATCCTTCAGTGACTAAAACTCCAGCACCAGCAATACCGGTAGGATGAAATTGCCACATTTCCATATCTTGTAAAGGAATGCCTGCTCTTAGAGCCATTCCAAAACCATCGCCAGTATTAATAAATGCATTCGTCGTCGATTGATAAATACGGCCAGCGCCCCCAGTAGCTAAAATACATACTCGGGTATGGAAAAACACGATTTCACCGGTCTCAATACACATTGCAGTCACGCCTGCAATGCGACCTTCGGCATTTTTAACCAAATCAAGTGCATACCACTCGCTAAATACGTGCGTTTTTGCTTTTAAATTTTGTTGGTAAAGAGTATGCAGTAACGCATGACCTGTTCTATCTGCTGCAGCACAAGTACGTGCAGCTTGCTCACCACCAAAATTTTTGGACTGGCCACCAAATTGGCGTTGATAAATTTTGCCGTTATCCATACGAGAAAAAGGCAGGCCCATATGCTCCAATTCATACACAGCCTCTGGTCCTGTTTTACAAAGGTATTCAATAGAATCTTGATCACCAATATAATCAGCACCTTTCACCGTATCATACATATGCCAACGCCAATCGTCCTCGTGTGCGTTTCCTAAGGCGCAAGTAATCCCACCTTGCGCAGAAACCGTATGAGAACGCGTTGGAAATACTTTAGATAAGAGTGCAACTTTTAAACCTGAATTGGCCATTTGCAGTGCGGCACGCATACCCGCACCACCTGCACCAATAATTACTGCATCAAATGTGTTTCGTGCAATTGCCATGCTTACCGCCCCCAAAGGATCATTAAGCCCCAGATAAACTGACTAAGGAGCCATAAAACAACTAACATTTGTACTGACAAACGTAATACAGTACATTTCATATAATCTGTAGTCACTGTCCAAATACCTATCCAGGCATGTAAGGAAAGTGCAAACAGTGCAATCATCGATGCAATTCGCACCCCAATATGAGTAAAAAAATCATGCCATTGAGCAAAACTCAATTGAGGATGCATCAAGAAGAAACCCAGTATAAAAAAAGTATAAGCAGCAAAATAAACCGCTGTTACTCGTTGAATAAACCAATCTTTTAACCCATTACCTGTTAAGCTGGTGACATTAGTTACCATATCCAGATTCCTAGAAAAATTGTCAAAATAACGGCAAGAACAATGACTAAAACAGCTGAACGCCGACCAGCCTCAAGATGCTCACCAACCCCAATATCCATCAAAAGATGTCTAATCCCGGCAAGTACATGGTAAATCATGGCAGCAGCAAACGCCCACACGATCACTTTATAACAAGAATGGGACAATGAGCTCTTCACATGCACAAAAGTCTCTTCTGATTGCACAGACTGACCAAAAATAAACAACATAATGGGCAACAATAAAAATAAGATCACCCCAGAAATCCTATGCAATATCGACGCAATAGCCATAGGTGGGTATTTCAAACTCCCCAACTCAAGATTAACAGGTCTTTTTTTGTTCACTCTGATTTTCTTCCTTTTAAGTAGAAAAGTTATTAAATAACGCACAAATGCGAAGTATAGCACTCTGTTTTTATCACGCAAGATTAACTCTCTCCGGAATCAAATTAAACATACATTTTGATCACATACAGATCAAATAAATACCATCATACCATCTCAAGGTAAGTAAGCCCCCCTATGACATTAGATTTTTTAATTATTTGCTATACCACAAACCCCAATAGAAATAAGAGCAACCGAAAGGCATTTTTTTAATCAAAATGTTATAATTAGATCAACTCCAACTTTTCACAGGTCAATATCATGCCTCAATTCAATGGTACCGATGTGAGTGGAATAGAAGCTCTATTTATTAATCTTGCGGTTAAAGGCCTTGTAAAAACTGTTGCAAGTTTTACAAAATCAGCATTAAAAATGCGTGAGATTCGCCACGAAATAATTGACATAGCCCTTACTGAGGCTCTCAATGGGGTCACTAATAATGTAAAAGAAGAAGCAAAAAACGAGGGGATATTGTTTTATTGATATGCAATTAAAAATGGCAAGGACAGCAGCCATCTCAAAAAATGTAGATGCTGCGTTAAAACAAGCAGTAGCTGACGCAAAAAAAGTAATGAATGTGATTTAGTGCTCTCTTTGTGTCATTTATACCCACCTGCAACGTGTCCTTCACAAAATGCAATTGATCATGCATTAGATTCAGCATTATTCGCTGCTGAAGGCTATGCCCAAAATGGTGCGATTTCCTCGGCATCAAACACATGGAGAGCGATGGCAACCCTCGCGACCTTACAAGCCCCCGCAACCACGCCAACGCAAAAAAGAGCAAATACCGCATTAGAGAAGTTAGCCGAATTTCGACAAAATCAAATTGATGAAGAATTTACTGATTTTGCTTTAAATAAGCAGTGGCTAGAGGTCTTAAATTATTTTGTTCAGGACAAAGAAAAACCGTCTCAGATAGCTCTAAGTTTTGCTTGCAGAACAGCTGCCGCTGATAAAAAGTGGGCGGTTGTTATTGCTCTTTGCGATTTTCAACAACCCGATACACAAATGGCAAGTCAATTGATTATGGCCGCAGCAAAAGATGGAAATCAAGATGAAGGCAAATGTTTTTGTCTCTTAGATGAACAAAAAAAACCAGGATTCAGCTCTGTGAAACGAGCGTTAAATGCTGCTAAAAAATCCGTGCATTCATAAATAGCTCAATATCTTTCTTGTGAGCTCATTCGCCAACACAGTAAGGAAAACAATCCATTAACACTAACTCAAGCCATTCTGCAAAATTATATCGACCAGTCATTCAAGGGAAGCAGTTTATTCAGCAGTCAAATCAAAGCGGTAAAAACTATTCTTTTTCATTTAAAACGTGCTGAAATGAATGAACAGAACGAAGAGGAAAAAATAGCGCTGTACTTGATGCGGTTACAGAGTTAAAAAAGATTGCGGGTAATAATCAAGACTTAATCGGTTGCATTGACTACATTGATACTCAGTGCGTTACCACAGAAAAAACGTCATTGCAGGCCAAATTCCAATAACCAAAACGGTAAGGCTACAGAGCATATTTTTCATCGCGTATTTTTTCCAGGGAAAGAATTGCAGCCTGGGCGCAGCGAAACCAGGATTCAGCTACGCCGCACCCAGGCTACGATACTCCAATGCACTTTTACATCAAGCCGTTCCTCGAATGAGCTGGCCGGCTCGACATTTTTATCGAGTAGGACGTGTAGGCGACGATTTATGGGGTTGCTTGTAAGTATCGCGCGGGGCCTCAGGAGGATAACCAAACTTGTCTGCATTTTGTTTGACAATTTGCAAATACCGCTCGCCCCAGGCACCGGGATCAAAATTGGTGACTACTACATTGTAAGCCAAGTTGATAATTGATTCGAAAGCCTTTCTTTGGGCCAGTAGATGTCCTCCAAAAGCAACTTGCACCTCGGTTTCTATACTAACCCCTTCTGATTTCAATCGTTCTACCAAAATAGAAATCATTTTTTCTATGGTCATATATAACTTATACATCGACATGCCAGAACTTATCATCTCTTCGCCTTTAGAAGTAGATAATTTTGAGCCCGCATCATGGATGGGATAAACAAACGCATACTCTTGTGTACCTGCAATCAATTCAGGCTTAAGCAATTTTGGTGGTGAGATGATTTCTATAAACGGAGTAATAACATAAAGATGAAAATCTGCCCAATGCCACCAAATTTGATAAACTCGATCTACAATGGACACTGGATCGTTTAAATCCGCTTCCATTTGCAACTTACGTTCGTCTAAGCTGATACCAAAATCGATATTTTCATTGATTTCTGGATTATCAGTATTTGTGATATCGGATTCATCAGCCATATGCTTACCACGTGTAAAATCAAACTTATAAGATTATATTAGCCCAAATTTACTGAATGAGCACGAAAGATAAAACAGATAAAGTAAAAAACCCGTAAAAAAATTGAGAATCATCTGCCACTTAACCAAAATTGGGCGCAAATGAAACAATGATACGTATAGAAAAGACACTGCAATTTTTCTTAAGTCAATGAAAATGAAGTGGATCTTTAGCATACAGTAAACGCTCACAAAGGATGGTGATCTTGATCGAACGGCCTTAGTTGAGTGCAGGCTGAACGAAAATCCCTCTAAATATACTGATAATATTCAGGGGAATGAGTCCGACATTTAAAGCAGGTACTTTGACAATTCTTTTGTTCCTGGCACTTGCGGATAACTCCTTTATTCATCCATAAATCAAGCATGGGCTGTAACGCCTGAAGATCCAAACGAAATTCTCGTGTTAATTGTTGCGTGCTCACAACGCCTTCACGACAAATATAATCACGTAGTTGCAACAGCATCACGCATCCTCATATTTTGCTTGGTATAAGCAAGCATAGGCCACGATAATAAAGAACAGAACAAACAAAAAGCTAATGAACCATGTAGTGCCTTGTTCTGAATGTTGAATCCATTTAACCACTTGATAAAATAAAACTGCACTAGTGTATGCAACAATAAAAGACCAAAGGATAGAAAGCCACATGAGCCCTCTATTTGCTTCCTGTCGAATAACCGCCATAGTCGACACACAAGGAATATAAAGAAGAACAAACAACAAATAAGCATAAGCCCCAATTCGACCATCAAAACGTTGCGCCATGATGCCATAAACTGATTGAGACACTTGATTGTCTGCAGCACTGGCAAGTATCGGATTGACTAAAGCAGAACCAAGCTGGGATAAATTTTGGGGAACAGACCAAAGAGCGGCTTTAATACCCACCCAAAAATCAAAGTGTGCCGCAGCAATTTCACCTACATGACCTACCTGAGCATACAGTGAATTCAACGTTCCCACCACCACTTCCTTAGCTAACATGCCTGTGAGTAATCCTACGGTTGCTGGCCAGTTATCCTGATGAATTCCCATCGGTGCAAATAAAGGAGTGATGGCTTGGCCGATATAAGAAAGCAAGGATTGAGTACTGGCTTCACCAGAATTAATGCCGCCGCCAAAGGTAATTGCATTCAACCATCCTAAAATAACACAAATAGGAACAATCAGTTTTCCTGCACGAATCACAAAAAAGCGAAGTCTCATAAACGTTTCTTTAAATAAACGTTTTAATGATGGCTTATGATATGCAGGAAGCTCCAAAATCAATGGGGAAGCATGACCTTTTAACACTGATTTTCGTAAAAGAAAACCGGTTAATATCGCCATTAAGATTCCTACAAGATACAAAGAAAAGACGATGTTTTGTCCACCCGAAGGAAAAAATGCAGCCACAAACACAGCATAAATTGCTAATCTGGCACTACACGACATAAACGGACTCATCATTACAGTCAATAATCTATCCCGCTCTGAATCCAAGGTTCGTGCCGCCATGATTGCCGGCACATTACACCCAAATCCCACAATCATCGGCACAAAAGACTTCCCCGGAAGCCCAATCACTCGCATTGCTTTATCAACAACAAAAGCAGCCCTAGCCATATATCCAGACGTTTCCAATAAAGAAAGAAAGAAAAACATCGCCGCAATGACAGGAATAAACGTTAACGTAGTATTAATCCCTTTACCAACACCATTAGCCAGGAGCGCGATTAGCCAATTGGGGGCCTGTATTTGTTGCAGTAGCCACGCGGGGCCTTGTACAAATACAATATCAGTACTGATATCAAAAAAATCTTGAAACGCGCCGCCAATATTAATTGCAAACAAAAACATCAAATACATCATGGCAAAAAATAAAGGCAGAGCAAAAAAACGATGCAATACAATTTTATCTAGCTTCGCCGTAAAATGCTCACTGGCATCACTGCTTTTTTTCTGTACTGATGTCACAATTTCGTGAATTTTCTGATAGCGCGCATCAGCCAACACAATATCAAGACTAAGATCGGTTGGGCTCGATACCCACCAATCCTCGAGCATTGTCTTTTCCCGTAACAAGACATCTCCTTCAGCAAGCCTTCGTGAATAATAGTACGCAAGTGACTGGCTGTATCCTTCCTTTATTAATTTTCTTTCCAAGCTCATTAAGCTCTGCTGTATGGGATTGGGCAAAGGAAGAGTCCAAGGCATCATCACTTGAGGCAGTTGAGTCAACGCCTCTTTTAGTAATGAAACCCCTACTTTTTTATGTGCTTGAATCGGAATAACTGGGCAACCTAATTGCTGCGCTAAAGCATGTGTATCGATGGAGATACAGCGTTGTTGCGCAATATCCATCATATTAAGCACAAGAATCACGGGTTTTCCTAATTCTAAAATTTGACTGGTCAAATATAAATGACGTTCAAGATGGCATGCATCGATCACATTGATAATACAATCTGCTGGGATCGTTACCACAGAGCTGGCAGCGATTTGCTCATCCTGACTCACACCATCAGCATTTGCTACTAAAGAATAGGCACCTGGCAAATCAGTGACTTCAATCGGTTGTTCACCAATAGAAAAGGTGCCAGTTTTCTTCTCAACCGTAACACCAGGCCAATTGCCTATACGCTGCTTGTCGCCAGTTAACGCATTAAATAAAGTGGTTTTACCACAATTTGGATTCCCGACTAGTAAGACATGGGTCATATACGCTCCAAAATCAATTGGTTTGCCTCTTCTTTACGTAATGTCAAGGAAGTTCCTCTGATTTCAATTTGCATCGGACACCCTAAAGGAGCAACACGAACGACTGAAAATTCTGCACCACAAGTTACCCCTAAAGACAAAAGCCTACGTCGATATTGTACCCCTGTCGTGCCAAAACTGATTAACCGTACTTTATCACCTTGTACTAATTCTGTAATTTTTATCATGTCCTAACAAATCAGCCATAAATAAGTTGATTTTAACACAAATGATATCGAGAATCATTCTCAATAAAGAAAAAATACGCATATGGATATTACAACGTAACTACTCACCCCTATACGCCACTGCGTGTCGTACAGGGGTGAACGAACTATATTTAGAAAAAAATTGAAAAATACTTGACAGATTTTAGATGGTAGAGTTAACCAGTCACCTGGCCAACCCCCAATGTAGAACCCATCGTGCCCTACTAAGGCAATGGGCTCAAGACAATTTCATTACATACTCATACCTTATTAATCAGAACAATCGGTGTATTATTTTTGCATCTGGTAGTGGATGCTTCTTTACGAATAGGTCGAATTTATTCCAGTCGAACGACTTGCGTTGACTACGCCTATGGAGCCATTTAAATATTATCCTCTTGGCTTCGTACAGAAATTTTGACACCATTT